>CAJQPD010000138.1 GCA_905480085.1 uncultured Acidimicrobiia bacterium | reverse complement strand
GAGATCCGGAGACTCTAGAGAGACCACTCGCCGGCCAGCGAATCTGCTGAGTGGCCACTGACCCTCGACCAGCGTGCCCCCTAACCAGGACCTTTACAACGGAGTGGGCGGGAGACGATGACGACCCTCCTGGACCCCGATAACTGTGGCCCCCGACACGACCAGACCGACCCCCGCTGCAACCGCCAACGATGCGTACGCACCGGCGTCGGCGAACCCTGCTCCGACCAGGGGTCCGAAGGACCTCCCCATCGCCATGAACGCCTGGGCATCGCCGGCCCGTTCGGCCGGATCCAACGACCGATCCGAAAGCATTTGCAGGACACCGGGAACCCCCATCCAGAAGGCGAAACCCCACCACGCCATTCCGAAGAAATACCAGACCGGACTTCCGCCCATGATGCAAATGACCGCCGCCGGACCGGTCGTGGCGAGCCACCATCCCGGCCGCCGATGCCGGGTCGCCAACCGTGCCCCCAGGAGACCCGCCGCCGCGTTGAGGCTGTATCCGAATGACACGGCGGTCGGGGTCATCGAGAGCAGACTCACCGCCGCAGTGGCCGTAAAGATGAACAGGCTTGAACCCGCCATCGCCAGCAGGAAGAGCGCGAACAACAAGACCCGGTTTGAACGCGACTTACTGACCCGACCGGTTCGCTCCGGTATCCGAACAGTGCCGACCTTGATGACCACCGCGGGAATCGCGATCACCGTCAGCAACCCGTAGACCCACCGGTCGCCGTGTCCGGCGACCAGCGCCAGAATCGGAGAACCAAGGAAGGCAGTCATGGGACCGGTCGCCGAAATCGACGCCATGGATCGCCGATCACCCATCGCTTCGGCCCACACGATCCAGGTGATGGTCCCGGCGGCGGCACCCGCCACGAGTCGCAGGCCGATGAGTATCCAAAACACCGACATAAACGCGCTGGCCAGATTCACAGCTAGGAAGAAAGCGGCCGCAATCCTCAGCAAGCCCCCCGATGGGACGGTGAATTTGGGAAGGGCGAAGCTGAAGAGCGCAAACATCGCAACCTGCGCAACTGAAATCAGACCGGCTGAGCCTTCCGACACGCCATAGCGTCCGGCGATCTCCGGGATCAGAAAAGGCGTGGCGGCAAACATGGCGGCCAGGGCCACTGCCGCAGCCACCACCGACATTGGAGCATTGGGTCGAACGGCATAGGCGAGACGGGTGGGCGTAAACACGCTGCCAGTATGGTCCAAACGTCGACGACGTCCTACACAACTCCTCGCACCAACTCTGCGCATCGGCCATTCTTTTCAGGCATACTTGGACGCCATGTCAGGAGGAGGCCCCACATGACCAACGGGCGAGTGCTTGAGGCGACGGAACTCAAGAAGTCTTTCGGTGATATTCACGCGGTCCGCGGCGTTACGTTTCATATCGGCGCCGGCGAGACCTACGGGTTGCTTGGCCCGAACGGTGCCGGCAAGACGACCTCGATTTCTATGGTCAGTGGCCTACTCCATCGAGACGGCGGCGAAGTGTTGTTGGACGGCCAGTCCATGACAACCACCACGCTGGCCCCCAAACAGGAGATCGGCCTGGTCCCCCAGGACCTGGCCATCTACCCGGACCTCACCGCTCGCGAGAACCTGAAGTTCTTCGGCCACCTCTATTCGATGCCGAAGGCCGAACTATCAAAACGAATCGACGAGGTCCTGGAAGTCGTCGGACTGTCCGATCGCGCCAATGACCGGTCATCGGAATACTCGGGCGGCATGAAACGACGCTTGAACATCGGAATCGGGCTCCTGCACCGGCCCAAGCTGCTTGTACTCGATGAGCCAACCGTCGGCGTAGACCCCCAGTCTCGCAATGCCATCCTCGAATCCGTCGAACATCTGTCGTCCGAAGGTATGGCCGTGCTGTACACGACCCATTACATGGAAGAAGCCGAACGACTGTGTGATCGAGTCGGAATCATCGATCAGGGCGAGATCAAGGCCGAAGGCACTCGCCGGGAGCTTATCGAGTTGATCGGCCAACGAGACCGCATCCGCATCACCGCCACGGGGGTCAATGACGCGACACTGGCTGACCTGCGGGGCCTGGGCGGGGTGGACAGCGTCTCGCCGACTGATGGTTCGTTGGACATGTTGGTGAGTGACGCCGGTGCGGCACTCCCCGAAGCGATGCGAGTTCTGGCTGCCCACGGCTCGGGGGTATCGTCGGTTACCGTGGAAGAACCCGATCTCGAAGCGGTGTTCCTGCACTTGACCGGCAAGGCACTCCGAGACTGACATGCGCCACGCCTGGACCATCGCCAAGAACGACCTGGCATTGCGGGCCAGGGACCGCTCCATCTTCATCATCGGCCTCGTAGCTCCGCTGGCGTTGGCGTTCATCTTCAATCTGGTGTTCGGGGCCGGCATCAGCGACGTCGGAGAAACCATCACCTTCGATGTGGGAGTGGCCAACCTCGACGGCGGGCCGATCGGTGAAGCCTTCGCGGGAGTACTCGATTCGATCGCATCCGACGGCCTATTAAACGTCACCGTCTTCGACTCGGCAGACGCGGCACGAACCGCGGCAGACGAAGGCGACGTCGGGGCATCATTCATCCTCCCGACAGGACTTTCGGACAGCGTCCTCGGAGGCGCAGACGCCACCATCGAGGTGGTCGGCAATATCGACGCTCCCACTACCACCCAGGTGGCCTCTTCGATCGCCGACCAGTTCGGCCTCGGGGTGAGAACCGCCAACCTCTCCGTGGCGACGGCAATGGCAACGGGTGTGCTCTCACCCCAGGACGCCATTGCGGCCGCCGGTGAGGCGGGCACCGCCCCGGCGGCAATCGAAATAGGCACCGTCGAAGCTGCCACCCGTCAGATCGACTCGGCGACCTACTTCGTTGCCGGCCTGTCGATCTTCTTCTTGTTCTTCATCGCCGGAATGGCTGTGACGTCCATGCTTGAGGAGCGACGGGAAGGCACGCTCATGCGACTCCTGGCGGCGCCGATCAACCGCAAGTCGATCACGATCGGCAAGTCCATGGCCAGCGTCTTGATCGGTCTTGTTTCGATGACCGTTCTGGTCGTCACGTCGACACTCATCATGGGCGCCGAGTGGGGAGCGCCGGTAGGAGTGGCTCTGTTGGTGGTAGGCGCCGTGTTGGCCGTCGTGGCGGTCATGACGTTTGCTGGTGCTTTTGCCAAAACCGCCGAGCAAGCCGGAAACCTCCAGTCGATCGTGGCCGTCACGATGGGGATGCTTGGCGGTACGTTCTTCCCGATAACCCAGGAAGGATTCCTCGGCAAACTGTCACTCCTGACGCCCAACGCCTGGTTCATGCGGGGCCTCGGTGAGTTGGCCGGAGGCGGAATCAGCGCTGCGCTCCCCGCCTTCTTCGTTCTCCTCGGTATCGCCGCGGTGGCCGGCTCAGTCGGCCTCTACATAACCGGAAAGATGCTGAAGCCATGAAAAAGGTACTCGCCATCGCCCGGGTCGCCCTGTTGCGTTTCCTTCGGGATCGATCGACGGTCTTCTTCGTATTCGTGTTGCCGATTGGAATCGTCATGCTCATCGGCGCCCAATTCGGCGGGGACTTCTCACCCCGGCTTGGAGTAACCGCTGGCGACGGACCGGTCGCCGCCGACATCACCGCCCGGCTCAAGGCGGAGGCCAGCATCACCGTGATCGAGTTCGAT
>CAJQPD010000137.1 GCA_905480085.1 uncultured Acidimicrobiia bacterium | reverse complement strand
CCGCTTGTCGTCGTACTGGTAGGTACTGTTGCCCGGCGTCAGGATCGTCTCGAGTCCGTTCGTCTCTTCACCCGTCTGGCAATTGATCCCACTCCTCAGCCTCACCTCCGGCAAAAATCCGCCACTGTCGATTACCTGATCGGTCACCCGATCGGCATACTGCCAGCGCACTGGAAAAGCACTCCCCTGCTTCACTGAATAAGGCTGCGGCGAAGGTGGTTTCCAGGGATCCAACAGACCGATATGGAGATATGGCAAACCGATCGTCACCGTCGCCAGGTTGGAGTCCGCATCACCATCGTTCGCTGTGTAGGTGAAGAAGTCCTCACCGTAGTAATCGGCATTCGGTGTGTAGGTGAAGCTGCCATCTGCATTCAGGTTCACCGAGCCGTTTGCGGGCCCATCGACCAGGATAGCTGTCAGGCTGTCGCCCTCGACCGAATCGGAGTCGTTGCAAAGGACTCCCTCGAGGGCCCCGCTACACTCCGCCGGCACCTCCAGTGTGGCTCCCAGGGCCAAGACATAGTCGTCATCGTTGGCCACCGGTGGGTCGTTGATCGGGGCCACGGTAATGGACACCCCGGTCGGTGCGGAGTAACTGCTGCCATCGAACGCCCGGTAGGTGAACGTGACAGTGCCGAAGACGTTGGCTGCGGGTGTAAAGGTGAAAGAGCCGTTCGCGTTGAAACCCAGAGTTCCGGACGACGGACCACTCACCAACTCCGCCGTCAGGCCGACACTATCCACGTCGGTATCGTTGCCCAGGACCCCAGGAGCTCCGATGCTCAATGGAGTGTCCTCGTTCGTGCCATACAGATCGGGGTTGGCGATCGGGCCGTCATTCACAGCACCGACATTGATCGTCGCGGTCACTGCCACGGACTCGGCTTCACCATCATTCGCCTTGTAGGAAAAGGCGTCGGAACCGTTGAAGTCGAGGTTCGGCGTGTAGCTGAACGAACCGTCTGCGTTGAAAGAAAGGGTGCCGTTAGATGGACCCGAAACCAGCATGGCAGTCAGAGTCGCGCTGTCCACATCGGTATCGTTGCCCAGCACGCCCGGTGCCGCCGCTACCAGAGGCACGTCCTCATTCGTGGCGAAGGAGTCGGCGACCGCCACCGGTGCATCATTGACCGGGTTGATGGTGATCGTCACCGTCGCAAAGTTGGACTCGTCGACTCCGTCGCTCGTCTTGTAGCTGAAGCTGTCGGAACCGTTGTAGTCGGCATTCGGCGTGTAGGTGAAGGAGCCGTCGCCATTGAGCGTCAGGCTGCCATTGGAGACATCCGATACCAGGGTCGCCCCTATCAGATTGTCAGCCGGATCGGTGTCGTTGCCGAGGACGCCCGGCGCAGTCACCGTAAGTAAGGTATCTTCATCCGTGCTGTAGGCGTCGTCTTGGGCCGTCGGCGCGACGTTCTGAACAGTCACCTGCCCTGTCCCGCTATCGTCGAGCCCACCGCTGTCAATGATCGTAACCGTGACTGTGTAGGTACCGGAGTTCGCGTAGGTGTGCTGTGCACTTACCTGGCCCTCAGAGGTCACAATGCCACAGATCTCGGGGTTTTCCGTCGAGTCGCAAGTGCTGTCCTCACCCTCGTCACCGAAATTCCAGAGATACGTGTAGCCGTCTCCACCGTCTCCGGGGTCGTCGAAGGTCACGACGAGCGTGACCGGCTCGCCCTCACGAGCGTCCACTACTGCCTGGAACTGGATGTTGCTCGGTGCCACATTCTCCGGGACTACCGTGATGGGCCCGCCCTGGATGATGTTGTCGTCTTCGTTCAGCTCGGAGACGACCCGCTCATCGTCAACGTAGGCGTAGACGAAGTAGGTACCGGTACCGTTCTCGGGTCTGGGGATGTCGAGCGGGATCGTCAGGGTGTCTGGTTCGACGGACTCGGAGTCACCCGGTTCGAGGGACCCGACACTCATCCAAGACAGCAGCACGGTCTCCGGACCGCTGGTGTCGATCGTTCCATCTTCGTTAGCCGGCAGGTCTTCGACGGAGTAGTCGTAGGACGAAAGGTAGAAACCGATCCTGTGTTCCTGAGCCGGCTGGTTGCCGACATTTTCAAACCCGACACTCACCGTGGGGAACGTCACGCTGCCTCCGGCCTGGACCGTCGTCGGATCGACAGAGGCGGTAGCCGATTCGGGTGCCAGGTCGGGCCCGTCCTGGTCGAAAGCGCAGCCCTGGCCGGCCTCCGCGCACCAGTAGTCCGCGACGATGACACTCGGAAGGGTCTGAGGATGTCCAGGGATATCGCCATGCGGATTCCAGACCCGGGTCGGACTCGGGTTGACCTGGTATGAACGAACCGTGATCGTTACCTGGTTCGGGTCACGCGGCGCGAACAGGGTGCACTCGCCGAAACGACCTCCGCCGGTCACAGGGTCGCAGTTCTCGGGGCCGAAGGCGCTGATGGAACGCAGCTGATCGCCAGAAGACGCCGTCGCGTCTGAGGACAGGGTGAAAGTCGTGTTCTGCACAATCGTGTCCGAGAGCGGCGCATTCCGTGGCACCGGATTCCGCGGTACCGGATTCCGTGGCACCGGATTCCGCGGTACCGGGTTCTGCTCGTCTGGATCCGTTGAATCACGGTCGCCGGTGATATGGCCAACCAGCGTGCCGAGCGGGAGATTACTCGGATTACACTCTCCCGATACCTGGCGCAGGGTCGAGGGCTTGGTAACGAAGACCTGGAAGATGTAGTCGTCCTGGAACGCCTTGTCGATGTTCGGGATCGCGAGATAGGTCCCGGCATCGTCCGCACTTGCGGTCGTCACAGTCCACGTGTAGTCGATGACTTCTTCGACCGTCGTGTTCCTCGGCACTGGATTCCTGGGTACCGGGTTCCGCGGCACCGGATTCACCGCCACCGCCGAGGACTGATACTGGTAGTCGAGTGTTGTCGTGCCGGACGGCGGCGCGTACGCAGGAGCGTTGAAGTTGATCGATCCTCTGAGAGGTTTTTGAACGTCGTCGCCACAGTCATCGAAAC
>CAJQPD010000136.1 GCA_905480085.1 uncultured Acidimicrobiia bacterium | reverse complement strand
CATCGGTATCGAACTCGACACGACGTCGAACTGGGCCCAGCGTAAAGGCATCACATTCACCACCTATCGGGACCTTTCTGAAAAGCCGGAGGTGATCGCGCTCATCCAGAAACAGGTCGATGCGGCCAACGAGCATTTCGCCAGGGTGGAGACCGTCAAGCGCTTCGTGCTGATTCCCAAGGAACTTGATCACGAAGAAGGAGAACTGACCGCCACTCAGAAGCTGAAGCGGTCGGTGCTCGAGGATCGATTCTCAGACCTGATTGAGCAGATGTACTGATGACGACCTTTCTCCAGGCAACCATTGCCGGACTGTCGTTGGCGTCGATCTATGCGCTGTTGGCTCTCGGGTTTGTGATCATCTATAAGGCCATGCAAGTGGTCAGTTTTGCCCACCCCGCCGTTATGCTCTTCGGCGCTTACATGGTTTCCTGGTTTGCGGTTGACCTCGGAGTGCCGTTCGTCCTGGCCGTGGTCCTCGGCGCTCTGGCCACAGCCCTGCTCGGATTTCTCTCAGAACGAATCGCCATCCGACCCATGATCGGGAAACCGCTGTTCTCGATCGCCATCCTGACGATCGGGTTGGATGTTGTCATCCGCACACCGATCAACAACCTTATCGGACTCGACCTCCGGGGAGTGGGCTCTCCGTGGGGTTTCAACTCGTGGACGATTGCTGGTGCCAACCTGCCGCACCGGAGTGTGGCAATGATCGTCACGGCTCTCGTCATTACCGTGTTTCTGTTTCTTTTCTTCCGGTATACAAGAGTTGGTCTAGCGATGCGGGCAACCGCCATGGACCAGGAAGTTGCCCTGGCCCAAGGGATCAACGTCGGTCGGATCTTTGCGCTTGCCTGGATGATGGCCGGCGCCATGGCCGCCGTCGCCGGTATGTTTGCAGCCTCCGATCTGGCTGGCTTATCGGCATCCACCTATATCGTCGGCATCAAGGCGTTGCCTGCCATCGTGGTTGGTGGACTCGATTCGATCAATGGTGCGGTTGTCGGTGCCCTGGTGGTTGGCCTGGCTGAGGCCTACACGGCTACATATCAGAGCGACCTGGCCCCCTGGCTGGGGGGCAATTTCAGCCAGGTGGTTCCGTATGTCGTGCTGTTGGCGGTGCTCCTTATTCGACCATATGGTCTTTTTGGGTCGGCAGAGGTCGAACGCTTATGAGGGGGCGACCGGCACTGTTCACCCGGTACGAGTCAGACTCGGCCATGCTGCCAACCACGACACAGCGGGTCTGGCTGCTCGTTGGCCTGTTGGGCGTAGCCGGAGCCGCAGTGTGGCTGCCCCGGGATTGGTTGATCCTCATTGCTACCGCGTTTATCGCTTCGGTCGGGGTGATCGGACTCAACCTGGTGACCGGTTATGCAGGTCAGGTCTCGCTCGGTCATGCCTTCTTCCTTGGTGTCGGGGCTTATGCCGGGGCAGCATTTGGTGGGGAAGCGACCGACAAGCTGGTCGGGTTCGGACTCGACGTTGTCCTGTGGATCCCACTCGCCGGTCTGGTCGCGGCGGTCATCGGGGCCGCCATCGCCCCGATTGCGGTTCGGTTGCGGGGACTGTATCTCGCCTTCTTGACTCTCGGTCTTGTATTCCTCGGGGAACATGTCTTCCGTGAGTGGGATTCCGTGACCGGCGGCCCCGGCATCGGCCGAAAACCAGGAGTTCTCAGGTTGGCGGGATGGCGGTTCGATCTCGATGGTGAGGTTGCCGGATACGCGGTTACGCGCGAGCAACAGATCTACTGGTTGGCATTGATCGTCTTGATCATCATGGCGTTCGCAGCCAAGAACATTGTCCGTTCGCGAATTGGGCGGGCATTTGCCGCGGTTCGCGATCGTGATATCGCTGCCGAAGTGATGGGCATCGACCTCACTCGCTACAAAGTGCTTGCCTTCGCGGTCTCGTCGTTTTATGCGGGAGTGGCCGGGTCGTTGCTCTTTACGGTGACGGGTTTCGTTAATACGAACTCGTTCAATCTTCTGTTGTCTTTCGCGTACATCGCCATGGTGGTCATTGGTGGGGCGGCCAGCATCACGGGCTCGATCATGGGCGCCACCTTCTTGACGTTGCTCCCAAGGTTGATCGATGGAGCGGGGGGCGTTCTACCCTTTCTCAAGGTGAGCTCGCAGGGGTTACTCAGCACGTCCCAACTCGAACGGATCCTGTTCGGGGCGCTTATTATTGGGTTTCTTATCTTTGAGCCGCGTGGGCTCAACGGGATATGGATGCGGATACGGAATTACTGGAAGGCATGGCCATTCAGCTACTAGCTCATCAGAATGCTTCCGACCCTCAGTCGGCAGAACCCAAATGGAGGAAACATATGAAATCCAGCAATCGAAAAGCCCTGGCATGGGTGGCAGTACTGTCACTCGTCATGGCTGCCTGCGCTCAGGAGGCGGAGACAACCACAACGGCCGCTCCCGCCACCACTGTGACCACGGCGGCGCCAACCCCCGATACCACGGCGGCGACGCCCGACACAACGATGCCGGACATGACAATCGCCACAGACATCGGGGTGACCGAAGAGCCATGTCCGGGCGGTAACCCGGATCGCGGCTGTATCTACCTCGGTGTGTTGACGGACGAGTCAGGCCCATTCCAGGCGGCGGCTCCGGCCCTGTACGGGGGTCAGCAGCTGTTCTGGGCAACGGTAAATGCCGGTGACGGTATTGGTGGGGCTTACGACGTAGCGCTCCCGGAAGAACTGAAGAAGGACACGGGCTATCAGCCAGACAAGTTGGTGGCCGACTACAACCAGATCGCCGGAGAGGTGGCAGCCGTTGCCCAGTCGCTCGGGACGTCGCAGTCCCTTGCGGCAATGGCCGATTATGAGCGCGACCACACGGTCGCCGCTCCGATGTCGTGGTGGTCAGGCTGGTCGTTCGAAGACAACATCATCGAGTTCGGAACCAACTACTGCTTCGAGTCCATGAACGCCGTCGACTGGGCAGCCGGGGCATTCCCCGCGCAAGGTCGTGAATTGGCGACGATTGGCATCCTGGCCATTCCCAATGACTACGGTGCCGATTACTCGGCCGGTGTGAAGCTCGCTGCTGAGGCAAATGGCATCGAGATTGCCTGGGAGCAGGCGGTAATCCCGGCATCCTCCGGAGGCGACGCCACTCAAACCGAAGCGGTAGCCCAGATTGTTAGGGATGCACCTGATCTGGTCATTCTCGTGGTTGGTCCGAGCGAGACCGCAGCCATCGTTGGTGGGGCTGCCGCCCAGATGGGTGCAACGGTTCCGCTGTTCATCGGGGCTGCTCCATCCTGGAACTCGGCGTTGCTGGCTTCGCCGGCCGCCCCGGCTTTCCAGGCGGGCATCTTCTTCCAGTCCTCGTTCGTTCCTGGTTGGGACACGGATTCGGTCGGGCATGGCAAGATGCGTGCGGCCGTTGATTCCATCGGCCAGCCGCCCAACGACTTCTGGATCTCAGGTTGGGTCTCGCAGTACGGACTCAAGGCTGCCCTTGAGGGTGCGTACGCGGCTAGTGACTTGACCAAAGCCGGTATCGAAGCAGCCGCCTGGGCGCTTGAGACGGTTGACTACGAAGGCATGATGCCGGAGCGCTCGTTCGCCGGTGACGCCAACGACATCACCCCGCGCGAAGCGGTGATCGGCGCATACTCAGCCGATGCTTCAACGGGCATCGCCACGATTCAGGAATTCTTCGTGGGGCCGACGGCTTCCGCCTACGAGTTCACGGCGGCCTGCGGCGGTTAGTCAAACGGACAAGCGACCATCAATAGATAAATAAAAAGAGGGGCTGCCGCACGGCAGCCCCTCTTTTTGTCTTCGATGTCGTTTCAGGTTGGCTAGTTCTTTTCCCCAACCAGCTTCCAGATGCCTGGTAGCACAGTGCCGGCGGCGGCGACCTTGAGCAGGTCGCCAACCACAAACGGTGTGAATCCCCACTCAAGACCCTGGGCGAGATCGACGTCGAGCGAGAACATGAGCCAGCTGACTCCGAAGAGGTAGATGACGACCGACCCGGCGAGGATGGCCGGGATCGCCGTGAGGACATGACGATCCTGACGGGTCTCGGCCAACTTGCCGATCAGCCAGGCGGCCGCCACGAATCCAACCAGATAGCCGGCGGTCGAACCGGTGGCAGTTTCCCAACCGGAGCCGCCGCCGGCATAAAATGGAAGGCCTACCGCTCCGAGGATCCAGTACAAGAGCATGCTGGTCGCCCCGTTTCGGCTTCCCAGCGCGGCGCCAGCCAGCACCACTCCCAGCGTCTGGCCGGTGATGGGGACGGGCGTGAATCCCAGCGGGATCTCCCACTGCGCCAGGAAGGCAGTGGCGAATGCGAACCCGATAATGGAGGCCACCGCGACAATCTTCGAGCGGGGTAGAACCCGGGTTCCGAGAACGGCGGGATGAGCGAGCATACGGTTTTCCTCCTGTGGTGTGCAACATTGGACCGGGTAGGCGTCACTCACGTTACCTGGCCGAAACCCGCCAGGCGGACACGGTCCGCTGGTCGGAGCGCAGGTGCTTGACGTTCGTATCGATTCACAGGTATATTCCCCCCACTGACAACGAAGTCGGGTCGAGCGGTCAACAGGACAACTCGACCACAAAATCGTCGAGCCGTCCCCCCGGGACATTGGCGCATATTCATCTTTTGCTAGGTGCGCTGGCTTTCGCTAAGCTGCCTATTCGCTTGTCGTCTCACAACCCCTTTTCGAGGAGGAACGCCGTTGGTCTCGCGCGTCGCTGAACGTTTATCGTTCGCAAAGATCCCTGAAGTACTACCCCTGCCCGATCTATTAGCCGTTCAGCACGAATCATTCCGGTGGTTTCTTGAGGAAGGTCTTCAGGAGATCTTCGACGAAATTTCGCCGATTGAAG
>CAJQPD010000135.1 GCA_905480085.1 uncultured Acidimicrobiia bacterium | reverse complement strand
CTGATCCGGGCAATGGGAACCCTCGGCAACGACCCGGAAACCATCGCCAACGCCCACCCCTTTGCAAAGGCCTTGCTGGATGATCCCGGTTCCGTCGATCCGGTCGTAGGCCAGGCGTCACTTTTTGTGGTGGCCGCCCATGGCAGTGATGAAGACTTTGCACGCCTGCGGGCTGCCTACGACCATGCACCGACCCCTCAACTGCGCCAGCGATACCTTCAGGCCATGGGAGCGTTTGACGACGAACGGTTCGTGACACAGGTCTTCGAGTGGACGTTCGATGGAACCATTCGCGGCCAGGACGCCGCTTGGGTGGTCGCCCGCATGCTGAGCAACAGAGCGTCGGGGCCGGCGATTTGGAAGCTCGTGCGAACCCGCTGGGACGACATCATCGATTCCTACCCTCAGGTAACCGTGCGCCACCTATTCGATGGCATTCCCTCTTTGTCTCAACCCGAAGTCGCGGCCGATGTTGCGGCGTTCTTCGCCGAAACCGAAGTTCGCTCGACAAAAACGCTGGCGCAGATGCTGGAGATCCTTGAGGTCCACGTGGCGCTTCGCTCCCGCGAAGCGGACCGAATCGGAGCAGCGCTCTCGGTCTGACATAGGCCGAAAACCCTGATAGGTTCCTAGGCGTTCGCCCAAAAGGAATCACATGAGCCACCCCATCCGCATCGCGGTTCAGCTACAACCTCAACACGCCGAGTACGCCGCACTGCGAGATGCCGTCATCATGGCAGACGAGATGGGAGTGGACGTCGCCTACAACTGGGACCATTTCTACCCGCTGTTCGGGGAACCAGACGGTATGCACTTCGAGTGCTGGACGATGCTCGGCTCCTGGGCAGAAGTCACGACCAAGATCGAGATCGGCGCCCTGGTCACCTGCAACTCGTATCGCAATCCCAATCTCCTTGCCGACATGGCGAGAACCGTAGATCACGCCTCCAATGGTCGGTTGATCTTCGGAATCGGATCAGGTTGGTTTGAACGCGACTACGACGAGTTCGGATACGAGTTCGGTACGGCACCCGAGCGGCTCCGCAACCTTGATCGTGATCTCCCGATCATTCGCGAACGGTGGACAAAACTCAACCCACCTCCGACCCGTCACATTCCGATCCTCATCGGTGGAGGCGGCGAAAAGGTCACCCTGCGAATTGTCGCTGAACACGCCGACGTCTGGCATGGCTTCGGGGATCTTGAAACCATCACCCACAAGATCTCGGTGCTGGAGGACTGGTGCAAGAAAATCGGCCGGAACCCTGACGAGATTCGCAAGTCAACCGGATGGGGAAGGGTCAAGCCCGAAAACATCGATCAGGCTGATGCCCTCGTCGAGGCGGGCGTCACCGAATTCACCCTTGGGTTCGACGGCACAAGACTCGATATGCCAGGTCTTGCCGAGTGGCTCGCCTGGCGTGACTCGAAGCGCTAGCAGCGTGGAAACCTTGTAGGGTCCGGCCGCAATGTCTACTGCCATCCTATTTGTCGGCGTCGGCCTGGTACTCCTGACTCTGGCTGCAGACCGGTTCGTGATAGCCGCCGCCCGTCTGGCCAAAGAGTGGGGCATGTCCCAGATCCTCATCGGCGCGGTGGTAGTCGGGATGGGTACGTCGGCTCCCGAGTTCATCGTCTCGGTGGTTGGCGGCGGCAAGAGTTTCGACCTGGCGTTCGGAAACATCGCTGGCTCAAACGTTGCCAACCTGTCGCTCGTGCTGGGAGCCAGCGTGATCGTGAGCGCCATCGCCGGCCAGCGCACCATTCTGCGGCGCGAAGGCGTCCTGATGCTTCTCGCTGTCGCCCTGTTCGGCGCCTTCATGTGGGACGGCGGGCTAACCCGCTTCGAAGGCGGCATCCTGGCCGGAGGGGCCGCACTCTCGGGGTACCTGCTGGCGAGATGGTCGACGGGCGAATCTGATGTCGATGAGACATTGAAGGGAGACTTCAGAATTCCCACCGAACTCCTGGCCGGAGTCCTTACCCTTGCCATCATGCTGGTGGGCGCTCAATTGCTCGCCTCGGGAGCTCTCGACATCGCCGGCATTCTCGGTGTATCGGAAGGTTTTATCGGCCTGACGGTGGTAGCGATTGGAACATCGCTACCCGAGCTAGCCACCGCCATAGCTGCCGCTCGAAGAAGACAGAATGACCTGGTGATCGGCAATTTGCTCGGCTCGAACCTCTTCAACTCGCTCGTCGTCGGTGCCGGAGTCGGGCTTATTCGGCCGGGCGTCGCCGACGATCCGGTTCGGGTAACCATCATCGTGATGATCGGAATCGCCGCCTTGGCCGGGACCCTGTTGAGTACCGGCGATCGTCTGGTCCGTTCCGAAGGTGTCGCCCTGTTGGCGGCGTACGCCGGATACCTCACCTGGCTGGCTGTTTAGGGCTGGTCGCGCAACTGTTCTTGGACACGTCGGGACGCTTCAAGGATGAGGGCATATATTTCCTCGACGATGTCCTCGGCATATCCGAGTTCGGCAGCCTGGAGTCTGACCCGCTCGATTAGTTCGGCTTCACGATCAGGCGAACGTACCGGCGCACCCCTTTGCGCTTTGGCCTGACCAATCTTCACAGCCAACCGTTGGCGACGAGCGAGTAGATCAACCAGTTCGTAGTCGATGGCGTCGATTCCGGTCCGGAGACGGGTGACCCCCAATTCGTGCATGAGTTCGGCGAATTCTCCAAACCCGATCTGGTTCTCCGGGTTGGCCAACGCCGAATCTGGATCAGGGTGAACTTCAACAATCACACCATCCGCGCCGACGCCGTGAGCGGCCAACGTCAACTTGCCGACCAGAGTCCGCGAAGCCACGGCATGAGAAGGCAGAGCAAGTACGGGGAGGTGAGAACGCTCCTTCACAATCGCTACCGAGGTGAGATCGAGAGTGGGCGACTCCCCGAATGTGCGAATCCCCCGCTCCACGAGAACGACCTGATCGTTGCCTTCGGCCAGTACGTACTCGGCCGCCCAAAGCCATTCGTCAATGGTCGCCGAACTGGCTCGCTTGAGCAGTACCGGCACTTTCGACTGGCCAACGATCCGGAGCAGTTCGAAGTTCTGCATATTGGAGGAGCCGATTTCGATCATGTCGACCAGGTGCGACCAATCTTCGACATGCTGAGGTTCGTTCACCTGCGTGATGACCGGCAACCCGGATCGGCGGCCGGCTTCAACCAGCCAGGCGACCCCTTGCGATCCGCGACCTCCAAACGCATAGGCGGATGCTCCCGTCGGCACCACGGCGGCGCGAAGGGCGCTCGCCCCCGCCTGAGATACCGCTTCGGCCACGGCATTGATCTGAGCCTGCGATTCCACCGCACATGGCCCTGCGATTACCGGAAAGTGATCTGAACCGAACAGGACAGGACCCACCGCGACCACGGTGTTTTCCTCAGATATGCGGTCGATCTTGCGTCCCATACGGGGTCCTTACACAAATGAGCCCGGAGCATCGTGGACTCCGGGCCGATGATTCATCTCGTTTCGATCAACGACCGGATCCCCGGAAAGGCCGCACCGACCGGAATAAGACAGGGGACTTGTTCATGGTGAGACGCTACACCACCGGTGTGTCGTCATGCAATGGGTGGCCAGCAGCTGCCGCCAGGACAACATCGTTCTCTGGAGAAACAAACGGCTGTCGTCGTGCCTGAAACCGAATGAGCCAGAACCCCAGCACAACCATGCCCAGGGCCGACCACTGCGACCACGTGAACGGGCCGAGCACGGCATCGGCCGCCCGGGATGCGTCAAGGCCCTGTTCAACGGGAACCTGGCGGGTGAAATCAATAAGAAATCTCTGCGCTCCGTACCAGATCACCCACAGCGAAAACATTTGACCGTAATGGCGACGCTTCCAAACCCGGTTGACCCAGGTCAGGACCCCGAGCAGAAGAATCGCCCCCAACATGTCGTACAACCAGGTCGGGTGATACACACCGCAGGTGGTCTCGGAAACGACTTTGCCGAGGGTGCCACATTCGAGGGCGGTATGTTGCGGGGCAAGGTCGTAGCCGGATTTTACCGCATAGCCGAGAAAGAAATCAGTGGCAGCACCCAGGTGCTCAGCAATGGCCAAGTCGCCAATCCGACCGACGATCGTACCGACGGCCAATCCAAAGGAGGCCGTGTCGACCAGGGCCCACCACGGCTGATTGAGGCGCCG
>CAJQPD010000134.1 GCA_905480085.1 uncultured Acidimicrobiia bacterium | reverse complement strand
AGAGGCCGACCGGGGCGGGTTTTGGGATGGGGTGTGGCTGAATGACCATTTCTACCCGCCGAAGTCGCCGGCGGAAATGCCCATTCTTGAATCGTGGAGTCTGCTCGCCGGCCTGGCGTGCCTTACCGATCGTCTGCGCTTCGGCAACATGGTCACCGCCAACACCTTTCGTCATCCCGCCGTTGTCGCCAAGATGGCGGCGACCATCGACCATATGTCGGCGGGACGACTCGACATCGGCATCGGGACCGGATGGCACGAAGGTGAACACCTCGCCTATGGCATTGCGCTGCCATCGTTGACCGACCGGTTCGACATGCTCGACGAGACGTTCACTGTCATTGATGGTCTCATGACGAATGAGGTCTTCTCGTTTGAGGGAAAGCACCATCGAATCCAGGAGGCCCGGTTCGAGCCGAAGCCGATCCAGAAGCCCCGCCCCCCGTTCGTCGTCGGGGGCGGAGGCATGAACCGAACGCTACCGCTCGCCGCCAAGTGGGCGGATCATTGGAATTTCCCTGACTTCGACCGTGACCTCGACGCCTTCGCGGTTCGCGTGAAGCGTCTCCGATCATTGTGCCTGGAGATCGGACGAGATCCTTCCGAGATCGAAATCTCCGCCCAGTTTCGCTATGACAATCTGGCTGAAATTCCCGAGCTCATCGAAGGGTATCGTTCGGCAGGGGCCGACCAGATTCTCGTAAGTTTCTCCCCACCAGGCGATCCTGTTTTGCCGGTGCTCGTTGCCGATTTTCTTGGTGGCCTTTGATGGGCTTTACATGGATAGGCCCGTGAAGTTCGATTCGCAATTAACAACAGCGGCACTCGCGTCTATTCTGTGTACATGGCCAATCTTCCGATCGTAATTCAAGGCGGCATGGGTGTCGGTGTTTCCGGCTGGCGCCTCGCCAATGCGGTTTCCTCGTGCGGTCAGCTTGGCGTTGTTTCCGGGACTGCCCTCGACGCCGTCCTCGTTCGCCGGCTTCAGTTGGGCGATGTTGGCGGCCACGTTCGGAGGGCGCTCAAGGCGTTTCCTCTGCCAGACGCTGCCGAACGAATTCTCGAAAAGTACTTTGTCGATGGGGGCAAATCTGCCGATCGACCGCACCGCGGCAAGCCGATGGCGACTGTCAACCGGATCCGCAGCGCTCTGGAGCTCGTTACCGCCGCTAATTTTGTAGAGGTATTCCTCGCCAAAGAGGGCCACGAGAATCCGGTGGGCATCAACTATCTGGAGAAGATCCAGGTCGAAACCCTGGGTTCGATCTACGGCGCGATGTTGGCGGGAGTCGATTATGTCCTCATGGGCGCCGGCATTCCCAAGGCGATTCCGGCAGTTCTGAGTCGCTTTTCGGATGGTGAGGCGTCAGACCTGGCCCTGGACGTGAAAGACGCCACCAAGAAACACTTCACTCGATTCGATCCGCGATCATTCTTCGAGCATGATCCGCCCCGGCTCAAGCGGCCCGGGTTTCTCGCCATTGTGGCGTCCCATGTCCTGGCCACGATGCTCTCACGTGCCGAGGTTCCGCCGGACGGTTTTGTCGTCGAGGGACCAACCGCAGGCGGCCACAATGCTCCGCCCCGGGCCAAAGGAAAGACCGAAACGGGCGAGCCGCTGTACGGACCCCGTGATGAGGTCGACCTGGCGGTTTTGTCAGCGATCGGCAAGCCATTCTGGTTGGCAGGCTCCCAGGCGTCTCCGGATGCAGTCAGGGATGCGTTGGCGCTCGGCGCAGCCGGGGTTCAGGTGGGTACCGCGTTCGCGTTCTGTGAGGAATCCGACATGCGGGCGGACCTGAAAGCCGATGTTCTCAAGGGCAGTGCGCGCGGCGAGGTGACAGTTTTCACAGACCCCGATGCGTCGCCTACGGGCTTCCCTTTTAAGATCATTCAGATGGAAGGGACCCTGTCCGATCGCGTGATGTATGAGAAACGCGAGCGGATTTGTGACCTCGGATATCTTCGGACCCCGTACGAGACGCCCGAGGGAAGAGTGAAGTGGCGATGCCCAGCCGAACCGGTCGTCGACTTCGTCAAGAAAGGTGGGACGGTCGAGGAGGCCAATAACCGCCAGTGTTTGTGTAACGCCCTGATGGCCAATATCGGTCTCGCTCAACTCCATGACGGCCAGGAGCAGGAAGTTCTCGTCACCGCAGGCGATGATGCCGCCAACGTCGCCCGGTTCTTGGCGCCGGGTCACGAAACCTATTCGGCGGCCGATGTGATCGCCAACCTGCTCGAGAAGGTCTGACCGACTGTTCCGTCGCCTCCCTGGGGATCAGGTCGGCCGACAACCGATCACCCCATGGACTCCGACCGCCCGCCCAATTATCCGAATCGGACGACCTAGATGTCGGTCGAGCTCGTTTTCATTCTCGTAGTTGTTTCCTTCGCCTTCTGGGTGAAGGGGGTCGCCGGATTCGGTGGTCCGCTCATCGCCATTCCTCTCCTGGCGCCGTTTCTCGGGGTCGAAGCGGCGGTCGTGGCGGTGGTGATTCCGAATCTGGTCGCCAATCTGATGATGCTGTGGACCAACCGTCATGCGGCGGCTCCCAACCGTAAGCTGCTGATGAGGTTGATCGGGGCTGGGGCCATCGGCGCCGTTGGTGGAACCGTTCTCCTGACGCGCCTCGACGATCGCATTCTGTCGGTGGTGCTTGCGGCCACCGTGCTGATGTACATCGTGGCATCGCTTGCCCGCCCCCAGTTCCGTATGTCCCGGGGCGTTGGGATGAAGCTGGCCGCCCCGGTCGGTCTGGTCGGTGGAGTGCTGCATGGTGCGACTGGCAACTCTGGAACCGTGTTCGGCAGTTTTTACCACAGTCTGAATCTCCCGAGAGACGAGTTCGTGTTTGCCCTGACGGTTACGTTCCTCGGATTCGGCTCCCTGCAAATTGCCACCCTTGCGCAATTGGGCCGCTTTGCCGGGCCTCCGCTTATCCAGGCCTTGATTGCCATACTCCCCGTGTTGGTGGTCGTCCCGTTGGGCGAAGCTGTGTCGCGCCGCCTGAACGCCCGAGTCTTCGGGCGGGTCGTTCTTGCCCTGTTGGCGTTTTCGGCCGTCGCGTTGGTCGTTGGAGCGGTCTCCTAGCGAGCGAACTCAGGATCTGACGTGGTCGGGTAGGGCCTCCAGGCGGACCAGCACCTCGGGGAGCTCCTCGGCGGCAACGGCCTCCCAAGCTGCGCCTGACACCGAGTTGGTCTCGTCTTCGATCGCCGCACGGGCGTGTTGGCCATCTTCGGTTATGTTGCCATCAGGGTCGAGCAAACCCCGGCGGACCAATCCGTCAAGCGGATGGTCGTGATGGCTGCCTTCCAACTGTCGCCAAACCGCGTCGAGTCGGGCTGCCTCGCCGGCGGACAAACCCGCCGCGTCGAGAACCACGCTGTGGGAATCGGCCCGAAGGTATCGCAAGGCGGTGAGAAGGTGGTGGATGAGAAACGGCTCCGAGTCGTCCGGTTGGGGGAGGTTGGCCCACGCCCTGGCGAGGGTGAAGCCCGGGCCGGGATACCGCTTCGGGATTCCCTCCACTGCAGCCCGCAGGGGGTTCACCAGCGGTGAGATACCTGATTGGTCGTCCCACATCTCGTCGATGAGGCTTGCTTGGAGCGCGGTGAGTCGGATTGACAGCTCGAGGCACCGGTCGCTGGGGGTCAGGGAATCGTCGATCAATCCTTCACCGATGGCGTCGCGGAGGCTTTCCTCGAATGTGGCGGGTAAGGCGTATCGGTGGAGGCGTTCGAGCAACGCCAGGCTCTGGGTTCCGGCCAGGAAGAATGGCCGCAAGTTGATGAGCAGGCCGGGTCGAGCCAGTCCGGTGTCCGCTCGCCACTGGTCGACCGCGTCTCCATGCACGGTTCGCATTTGTCGATGAACCGCCAGTACCAGCCGGTCAACGTGCGGTGCAACACCGGTTGCGAACTGCGACAAAGGGTGCATGATCTCATCCTGGCACACGAGGGTCTACCTTGATTAGGCTCGGTGCATCGAGAAGGAGTCACCATGGGTAAGTTGAGCGGTCAAGTGGCAGTAGTCACCGGAGGCAGCAAGGGAATCGGAAGGGCAATAGCGGGGGCATTGGCCGAAGAAGGCGCCGACCTCGTTTTGGCTGCTCGAACCGGGGCCGATCTTGAGCGAGCGGCCAGGGAAATTCATGATGACTCCGGCCGCCGCGCCATCGTCGTGGCGGGTGACTTGCGTACGGTCGAAGGCTGCCAGCAGCTTCATGCCGCAGCCCTGGAAGCTTTCGGTCGGGTTGATATCCTTGTGAATTCCGCCGGGGCCACGAAGGCCGGCCCGTTTCTCGGTCTCGATGATGAGGCCTGGTTGGACGGATTCGCTCTGAAGTTCCATGCGGCCGTCCGTCTTTCGCGGCTGTTCTGGCCCGACCTCGTCGAGTCGAATGGCACGGTGATCAACATCGTTGGAGGCTTGGCCAGAACGCCGACTCCCGATGTCATGATCGGTGGAGCCGTGAATTCAGCCTTTGCCAACTTCTCGAAGGCCCTCGCCGGCCAAGGGTTGCGTGACGATGTCAATGTGAACACGATTCATCCTGGTCAGACCCGTACGGAACGTCATCGAACCCTCATGGCCAGTCGGGCTGAGGCAGCCGGAATTACCCCGGATGAGTTCGAACAGTCGCTTCTCCAGAAACAAGGGATTCGGCGGTTCGCCAACCCCGAGGACGTCGCCAATCTGGCGGTGTTTCTTTGCATGCCAGAGTCCCGCCATATTCAGGGAACATCCATCTCGCTTGATGGCGGCGGCACGGCGGGACTCTTCTAACTGCTTCGACAAAGAGATGGGGCTGGATCGATCTGATCCAGCCCCATTCTGTGTCTTCGGTTGTTGGCGCTGGTTAGGCCAGGTACTGCTCCAGATCGGATCCGGTCACATCATGGCCGGCGATGAACGCCTCAAGGTTGGCGTGAGCCTGTTCGTCTTTGTACTGGATGGCGGGGCTCTTCATGAAGTATGAAGAAGCTGCCAGCAGTGGGCCGCCGATGCCCCGGTCAAGAGCAATCTTGGCACAACGCACGGCATCGATTACCACCCCGGCCGAGTTGGGGGAGTCCCACACCTCGAGCTTGAGTTCGACGTTCAAAGGCACATCACCGAAGGACTTGCCCTCGATCCGAATGTAGGCCCACTTGCGATCGGTCAGCCATGGAACGTGGTCGGATGGGCCGATATGGACATCATCCTTGGCGATTCCGTGCTCAATCTGGGAGGTCACGGCCTGGGTCTTGGAGATCTTCTTCGATTCGAGACGCTCGCGCTCGAGCATGTTCTTGAAGTCCATGTTGCCGCCAACGTTCAACTGGCTGGTCCGCTCGACCTTGACGCCACGATCTTCGAACAGTCGTGACAGGACCCGGTGGATGATCGTCGCGCCGACCTGTGACTTGATGTCGTCTCCAACGATCGGAACGCCGGCGTCTACGAACTTCTGAGCCCACACCGGGTCTGATGCGATGAACGCCGGGATGCAGTTCACATACGCGACGCCTGCATCGATGGCAGCCTGGGCGTAGAACCGGCTGGCGTCTTCGGAGCCGACCGGAAGGTACGAGACGAGCACGTCAGCCTCAGCGGCCTTCAGAGCGGCCGCAACGTCGACCGGCTTGGCGGCGGACTCTTCAACGGTGGCCAGGTAGTACTTGCCGAGGCCATCGAGGGTAGGACCCCGCTGAACCTCAACGTCGAGTTGAGAGACCTGGGCGAACTGAATCGTGTTGTTCTCGCCTGCCCACATGGCTTTGGAGAGATCGACACCGACCTTGTTGCTGTCGACGTCGAACGCCGCCACGAACTCGATGTCGGAGATGTGATACCCACCAAGATTCACGTGCATGAGGCCTGGCACGTCGTCGCTTGGATCGGCGTCGCGGTAGTACTCGATACCCTGGATCAGTGAATTGGCGCAGTTCCCAACGCCGACAATCGCTACACGAACCTTGTCCGTCATTATGTTCCCTTCGTTTCTTGAATTATTAAACCTTCGACCCAGGCGACGTCTCGCTCCATGGAATCGGCTCGATGTTCGATCTCGGCTCTCGCGTAAACAGATCGGGTACTTTCGGCGATGCTCGCTCTGGCAGCTTTGATGCGGTCTTTCAAAATCTCTGCTCGCTTGGCCAGGACGGCCACCCGATCCTGGCCGGAAAGCAGGTCAAGGAAGGTGAGACGGACCCGGAATCCGCTGGTGTTGTCGACCGTGTCCACGTCGGCGAGTTGGGTGATCAGTAGTTGGCGCCCCAGGTCGGTCAGTCGGTACTGCTTGCGGCCCCGGTCGTCCTTGGTGTCGGCGACTTCGATTGCGCCGGCCGACTTCAGTTTGCGCAGGGCCGGGTAGACCGTGCCGAATGAGACTCGCCAGAAGCCCATCTCGATGAGACGGCGATGTAGCCCATAGCCATGGGCGTCGCCTTCGTTTAGTAGTCCGAGTATCGCTGTTTCAATCATATATCGATCCGATATATGAGTATATCGAATCGATACACCAGAGGGCAAGCCGGAGTAGAGATTTGTTCAGTGATATTCCGGGCCGATCGGCTGAGATCGCAGCCCGGCGAGTTCTACCTCAGATGGGGAATGACTTCGTTCCCGAGGAGTTCGATGCTCGGCAGCCAACGGTCGTAGCTGAGACGCAGATCGAACACCAGATGGTCGACGCCGACGTCGGCGAATTTGGCAGTCGCCTCGGTCACCTGGTCTGGCGTGCCAGCGATCAATGAGCCCTCGATGTCGGCGGCCGTTTCGAAAACACCCGACTCTGGCTTCACCCACCACTTGCCGCGATCGTTGGCCCACTTCAACAAGCCCTCGACGCTGGTGCCTGCCCAGGCTTCTTCCTCGGTGGCGGCGATGGTGGTTGGCGGCACCACCCCGACGGTTGGCATCGGTCGACCGTTTTCGGCAACGATTCCGGTCATTTGGGTAACGCGTTTCTCGATCGTTTTGAGCGTGATGCGACCAGGCATCCAACCGTCGCAGTATTCAGCGGCTCGGCGGGCCGAGGCCGGTGTTGCTCCGCCGTACCAGAACGGGATCTTGCCGGTCGGCTTTGGGAACAGATTCACGTTCTCG
>CAJQPD010000133.1 GCA_905480085.1 uncultured Acidimicrobiia bacterium | reverse complement strand
GCCGAGGCACTCCAGGCTCCGGTATATCTGAACAGTCGGGCTCGCGGCTCCCTTCCGTATGGTCATCCACTGCTTGGTAATCATGCCCGTGCGCAGGCCTTCGCCGCCGCCGACCTGGTGCTCGGTCTTGGAGTTGATTGGGACTTCCGAACCGGATATGGCCGCAAAGTACATCCCGAGGCAACTGTCATCCAGGTCGACGCGGACGCCGGCAAGATCGGCTGGAACCGCCCGGCGCACATCGGACTCGAGGCCGACCCGGCCGCGGTTATCGGTCAGCTTGCCGAATTGACCGACCGGTTGGCCGGCGAGGCTACCTGGGCCGAGGAGATGCGCTCTATCGAACTCGGTAAACAAGCCGACTTCGATCGGCAGGCCGACGATGACGCATCGCCGGTGATGCCCCAGCGCTTCGGTCGTGATGTGGCGAGCTTTTTCGGGTCAGAGGCGATCGTCTCGGTTGACGGGGGAGACATCGTGTCCACGACGGCTCGGTGGCTCCAGGTCTCTCATCCGGGCCATGTCCTGGACCCGGGGCCGTTCGGGACTCTCGGCACGGGTGCCCCGTATGCAATTGCCGCCAAGGTGGCGTTTCCGGATCGGAGGGTCGGGATCGTCTTTGGTGATGGCGGATTCGGCTTCAACGGGATGGAATACGACACGATGGCGCGCCATGGCCTTCCCATCGTCGGGGTAATCGGAAATGATGGTGTCTGGTCGAACATCAAGACATTCCACCGAGCGTTCTACCCCGACCGTCTTGTGAGCACGGACCTGGGGGTTCGTCGCTACGACAAGATGGTTGAGGGCCTCGGCGGATATGGGGAGTTCGTCACCGATCCCGGCGAGATCCGACCAGCTCTGGAACGCGCCGAAGCTTCGGGTCTACCCGCCCTCGTCAACGTCCATCTCGCGGAGACGGTGCGTATGTCGAGCAACTACAGCCAGTAGCGAGGCCGGTTACCGCCCGGGGAGGCCTTACTTCAGGAACTGTTCGATCTTGGTCGTGGCGGCTTCCGTAACCTTCTGTTGGAGAACTGCCAGAGCGCGGGCGATGGCTAGTTCTTCGCCGACGACCGGCATCGGCGGGTCGATTGGATTGCGGCTGGCCGAACCGAGGCCCTCAAAGTGATCGCCGCGCAGATCCATGGTGGCGAATGCCAAAGTGTTCTTCTCGTCTTCAGACAAATGTAGGTTGAGTACGACGTCCTTTTCCATAAGCACCTCCACCGTCAGTATCCGACGTAGCAGTGCCTGACGTCAATCGGCCAAAAGGCCCCTGCCAGTGGGCTACTGGCCCCGCCCGAGAGTTGCCTCGATCGATATCCGTTCGCCATTTCGAACCAGGTCGATACCGACCGTGGTTCCGGGGGGCGTGTTCTGGACTTTGACCTGAAGTTGTTGGATATCGGCGACCATGTCTCCGTCGAATGACACGATCACATCACCGACCTGAATTCCAGCATCGGCGGCAGCTGAGCCTGGTGAAACTTCATCGACGAGCACGCCCGGGTTGCGGGCCTCGGAATTTGGCAACGTGGCGATGCCAAGTAGCGAGGTCCTCACATCCTGGCCGGCCACGATCTGATCGGCGACGATGACGGCCAGGTCGATCGAGATGGCGAAGCCGATCCCATCATTACCTCCCGAACTGGTGAAAATCTGGTCGTTGATGCCGATCACTCTTCCGCTCCTATCGACGAGCGGTCCGCCCGAGTTACCGGGGTTGATGGCGGCATCGGTCTGGACCATCGAAACACCGGAAACGTTGCGGTCAACGGCTGAAACGATCCCGGCGGTGACCGTCTGCTCCAGGGCGAACGGACTTCCCAGGGCTACGGCCAATTGCCCGACCCGAATGTCGGCTCCGGTGGCAAGTTGGGCAACCGGGAGGTCGGGGCTGCCGTCGATTTTGACGACGGCTACGTCGGTTGGCTCGTGCCTGCCGAGAACCGTTCCTCGAACCGTGCGTCCGTCGAAGAGTCTGATGTCGACGTTGGTGGCGCTCTGAACAACGTGGGCCGCGGTCAGGATGAGACCGTCCTTGCTGTAGATAACGCCGGAACCGAGGCCAAAATCGGTCGAGATCTGCACGACCGCCGGGCTTACTGCTGCGGCAATGTCGGCAACGGGATCGGCACCTGCGACTATCGTCGATACCTGCTGGGTGGAACCGGTTGGTTGCGGGGCGGCGATCTGGGGAATTCTTGTGGCGTTGATGATGAGCCCAGCTGCTACAACGTAGAAGACCAGGAGGATCCACGGGGCCCGTCTGGTGCGCTTGCTAGATGTCATGGGTGCCATTGTTGTTCCACTCGCTGAATGTGAGATGTGAACTATCTAAGAAAACGGTCAGTTCTTTTAGGTTTGTCCCCCTATAGAACCACTAATCCGACGATACCGGCAAACGCTGCGTACAGGGCGAATGGTGTCATTCCCCGCCTGACGAATATCCGCAGCAGGATTGCTATGGCTGCATACCCGGAAAGTGCCGCCATGGCGACGCCTACCCAGAGCGATCCAGCGACGCCGGTGCCGCTTCCCGCCAGGTTGACGAGTTCTAGCGTGCCGGCCGCGGCGATCGCGGGGATACCAAGCAGGAACGAGAAACGGGCCGCTTCGGACCGTTCCATGGAGCGACCCACGCCAGCCGCAATCGTCATTCCCGAACGCGAAATACCCGGGATGAGTGCCACTGCCTGACCGAGTCCGATAACCACCGCATCAGGCCATCTCAGGGAAGCGATCATCCGATTCCCGAGTGTGAATCGATCACTGAACCAGAGAACCAGACCGGTCACGATAAGGGCCACCGAGACGGCGGTAGTGGAGGCTTGGAGTGTCTCGATGCTGCTTCTCACGAAGAAGCCGATCCCGGCCGGAAGGCTGCCAACTCCCAGCAATATGAGCGTACGGCGAGCGATCGGATCGCGACGGAACGATCGCAAGCCGAGGAGATCTCGCCGGTAGTAGGCGATCACAGCGGCCAAGGTGCCGAGGTGGAGTACTGCCGACGCCGCCAAGCTTGGCGGAGCGGCTCCCAAAAGCTCAGGGATAAGAACCAGGTGACCGCTAGAAGAGATGGGTAAGAACTCGGTGAGTCCCTGCACGAGACCCCAAACGATGGCTTCAATCACGGCGATGAGGTTAGGCCATTTGCGGGCCGTCTCAGTCGTTCGTTGTGAGGACGGTTACCTTTCCGGCTTCGGAAGCCACGGCGACATCCCCTGCCGCCTCGGCCGGTATGGCGATCGTGGCCAGAGCCGAAGCCCCGCCGAAGGCGTCGCTTCTCGTTTCGACCGTCAATGTGATGCCGGTCACGATGGTTGTTGGGTCGGTCGACAACAGAACCAGATGGACGTTCTGGCCGGGACGTACGTGCCCGGGAACGCTCAACTCAATCGCCCACCAACCTTCCGGCGCCCTGATCTGTTGACTGGTCACCTGGCCGGCGATGAGGGGATCACCCTCCCGGATCTCCACCCGGGCGTAGCCCTCCGGTTGAGTGCCAGGGAGTAGCCCTGATGGTATTTGAACTGACCGGAAGAGGTCGGGATGTAGTTGAGTTCCTGCCTCGATGTCAGATATCGCGAACCAGTGGCCGGTCGTTTTGGGTCCGGCCACCTCGACTGCGAAGGCGGCGATGACCAACACGACGGACACTGACCATCGTATCCACGGTGGGGGAGCGAACCAGTGCATAGGCGCACCGTATCGGAACGGAAACCCGGGGGGAAGGGGGTCGGTCTAGGAGTCGGAGACGGTGTCGGGAGTGCGCGAATCCGTCGAGTAATAACCGGAGCCCTTGAACACGACCCCGGCAGCCTGCACCACTTTGGTGAGTGATCCGCCGCATTCTTTGTGTTTGCGGAGGGGCCTGTCCGAGAATCGTTGCATGGCCTCAATGGTTTGTTCGCAGTCGCCGCAGCGATAGACGTACGTTGGCATAACTTCCTCTGTCAGTAACGGGGGGATCATACTGGCTGCCTAGACTTCGCCAAATGACGAGTGTTCTAGTCCTAGCCGCCGGCTACCTATTTGGCAGCATTGATTTTGCTGTCCTCATAGGCAAACTCAAAGGCGTGGATATCTATTCCGTTGGTAGTGGTAATCCTGGAACGTCCAACGTACTACGAACCATGGGCAAAGGCGCAGCCGTGGCCGTTTTGGCTGGAGATCTACTCAAGGGCCTGGCGGCCGGTTGGGTCGGATACCTGTTGGCGCCGGCCGGATCAGGGTTATTCAGCTCTGGCCTCGTGGCCGGGGCGGGGTTCATGGCGGTGGTTGGACACTGCTACCCGCTGTTTCATCACTTCAAGGGCGGAAAAGGCATCGCCACCGGGCTGGGTGTTGTGATCTGGGCGGACCCCCTTGTCGCGTTGTTGCTGCTTCTCATCTGGGGGATTCTCGTAAAACTCACCAAAGTGGCTGCGATCGGTTCACTGGTTGTGGTGGTAGCGTCGATTCCCATGCTTCTTTTACGAAATGTCGAGTGGCCGACTCTCGTTTGGGTCGGGGCAGCCCTGGTTCTGATTGTATGGCGTCACAAGGGCAACATCGCCCGAATGTTGAACGGCGGAGACGCCAAGGTGGTCGAGGTATGAGTGTCGAAGTAGTTGTCATCCCGGCCGCCGGCCGGGGAACCCGGATGCGTCCGGCCACCCGATCGGTCCCCAAGGCGCTTATTACGGTGATCGATCGCCCGACGATCCAATATGCAGTTGAGGAGGCCGCCCGGGCTGGAGTGACCGAGGCCGTGCTGGTGGTAAATCTCGACGCAGCCAACGACATCGAGCATCATTTCATCGACGAGGGGCCGTTGCCTGGTCTCGAAAACATGCGAATTCGAATGGTCGTCCAGGAGGAACCTCACGGGCTGGGACACGCCGTGCTTACCGCTCGTGAAGCGGTCGGAGATCGACGGTTCTTCTGTGGCTTGGGCGACATGATTGCCCCTCCGGCTGCATCCTTCTATCAACGTTTGGAAGAGGCCGCCGGCGGCGGGTCAGCCGTTGCCGTCAAAGAGGGAGTAGAGGACTACTACGACCGGTACGGAATCGTCAGTGTGTCCCGGAGCCTCGACGACGGAGTCGTCGAGATGGACGCCGCTGTGGAGAAACCCGGGCGAGAGGCTGCGCCTTCCAATCTTTGGCTGGTGGGTCGATATCTGTTTGGCCCTGACGTCTTTGATCATTTATCCGCTCTGAAACCCGGCCATGGCGACGAGATTCAACTGACCGACGCGATCAACGCCGTGGCCTCGGCCGGTCAATGCCGCGGGGTCGTTTTTGAGGACGATTTGCTGGATGTCGGCAATCCGCTCGATCTGCTCAAGGCTTCCACGGTGTTGGGATTGCTCTCCGATGAGTTCGGAAAGGAATATCGAGCCTTTCTCGATGGAGTGGGTTGATGCGGCCCCTCGAAGAAGCCCGCCGTGACGTTCTGGCGGCCGCAACGCCACTTCCGATAGTCGAGGTCGACCTCGACGAGGCACTTCAATTGGCTCTGGCAGTCGATGTGGTGGCGTTTCATGACGTGCCACCGTTCACGAATTCGGCAATGGATGGCTATGCCGTCCGGGCGGTCGATACGAGTCGGGCACCGGTCCGGCTTAAGGTACTTGAGGATGTTGCGGCCGGACATGTCGCAACCGCTTCGGTGGAACCGGGCACTGCCATCAAAGTCATGACCGGAGCACCGATTCCTGACGGAGCCGACTCCGTGGTCAAGGTTGAGGACACGAACCAGATTGCAGATGAAGTGTCCATCAATGTCGCGGTGGATCGAGGTACGGCCATCCGGCGCGCCGGCGGTGACCTCGCCGCAGGATCCACGGTTTTCCAGGCCGGGGACACGCTCACGCCCGCCCACCTGGCGGTACTTGCCTCCCTGGGCGTTGGTCATCCGATGGTTCGCAGGCGTCCCATCGTGGCTGTTTTGTCGACCGGGGATGAAGTCGTCGGAGTCGAAGCTGAAACATTGAGCCCCTCCCAGATCAGAGATACCAATCGGCCGCTCCTCAAGGCGCTGCTTGCCGAGGTCGGGGCCACGGTGCTTGACCTCGGCATCGTCGGCGACGACGCCCGTGAGCTGCGGCATCGAATCGAGCAAGGAGCGTCACAGGCGGATGCGGTCATCACGTCCGGAGGTGTCTCGATGGGGGAGTACGACCTCGTCAAACAAATCCTCGGTGAACTCGGATCGGTCGAATTCTGGAAGGTGGCGATGCAACCGGCCAAACCTTTCGCGTTCGGCAACGTAGCGGGAACGCCGCTGTTTGGCCTGCCGGGCAATCCGGTCTCGGTGATGGTGGCCTTCGAACAGTTCGCCCGCCCGGCGTTGTTGAAGATGATGGGCCATCGCGCCCTGTTCCGTCCTCGGGTGACCGGCAGGCTGATGGGTGGAGTCTTGACCGATCCCGCCAAGACCGTTTTTTCGCGCGTAGTGGCTACGTTTGTCGACGGCGGTTGGGAAGCTCGACTCGTGGGAGAACAAGCTTCGAATGTGCTTTCGGCGCTGGCCATCGGTAACGCATTCGCGGTCGTCCCGCTCGGTCAGGCCGAGGTTGTCGATGGGGGAGTCGTCGAGTTGGAGATGTTTCGGTGGCCATCAATCCGATCCTTTGAGGAGGTAGCCGATGGGCAATGAACTATCACATCTCACAGACTCTGGTGACGTCCACATGGTTGATGTCTCATCCAAGAAGTCGACTGATCGGGCGGCAGTTGCCGAGGCGATCGTCCTGATGGCGAACGGCACCGCCGACCTGTTATTCGGTGACGGTCTTCCGAAAGGTGATGCCCTGGCGACCGTTCGGGTGGCGGCCATCATGGGAGCCAAGCGCACCCCGGATCTCATCCCGCTCTGTCACCCCGTTGCCTTGACCACGGTTGCCATCGACATCGAACGAATTGCGACCGGGGCCCGGATTGTCGTCACCGCCAAGAGCACCGGTCAGACCGGTGTCGAAATGGAGGCGATGACCGGTGCCATGGTTGGTGCGCTGACGATGTACGACATGGTCAAGGGTGTCGAGCGCTCCGTTGAGATCGGTCCGGTGCGGTTGCTGGCCAAATCGGGAGGAAAGTCGGGAACGTGGACGCGTACCGCGGGGTAGTCATCACGGTCAGCGACCGGGTCAGCCAGGGCCAGAGCGAAGATCGCTCAGGCCCGACTGCCGTTGAGATCCTCGAAGAGCTGGGGTTTCGGTGTTCCCTGGTCGTGACCCCCGACGGGGTTGGTGAAGTTGAGGGGGCGATTCGGCTAGCCCTGCAAACTGATCCGGCCATTGTCGTGACAACCGGTGGTACCGGCATGAGCCCTCGCGATCTGACCCCGGAAGGCACCCTCAGGGTGGTCGAACGTCTGGCACCGGGACTCGCCGAGGCCATGCGATCCGCAACCTTCGGGACCAACCCACACGGGATGTTGTCACGAGGGGTCTGTGGGATGGCCGGCAGAACGTTGATCCTGAATCTGCCTGGATCCGTGTCCGGAGTCAAAGAATCACTTAGTGTTGTTCGTCTGGCACTGCGCCACGCGGTCGAGTTGGTGCGGTCTGCCGAGACGGAACACTGATTGACTGTTTGGACAGGGTAAAAGTTCTGGCTATTGTGACTTGACCTGGCGGAGGTACTAAGGGCGCATGGATTCCATTCTCATTTTTTTGCTCGTCATCGGTGGCGTGTGGGCGATCTACCTCGTCCCACCAATTCTTAATTCACGGCGCGAGACCCCGCTTGCTTCGACGGCTGAATACAGTCGAATTGCAGCTCGCTTGAATACCGTGCAAACCGAAGGCCAGCCAGTCGGTGTCGCGATGAGCCGCACCGCGGTCCTCGCCCGGCGACGCCGCACTCTCGCCACCCTGGCCATGGCGGCCGGCATGTCGCTCATCCTTGCCCTCACGACTCGCAGCCTTGGTTGGTTGTTTACGCACATCGCGGTTGATGCAGGCATTGCCTGGTATGTGGCAGTCCTGCTCCAGATCAAGCAAAGCCGAACCCAACAGGTCATTGTG
>CAJQPD010000132.1 GCA_905480085.1 uncultured Acidimicrobiia bacterium | reverse complement strand
GCAGGAGTTGTGGCTCGTTGACGATCGTGGCCGCCAGTCCAAGCCGTTGGAGCATGCCGCGGGAGAACCCTTTGACCGGGCGGTCGGCAGCCTCAGCCAGGCCTGCTTCGTTCAACAGAATCTCTACGCGATCAGCGGGTGCCGGGTTGGTTCCGATGGTTCTGGCGAGGTCGATTACTTCCCTCGCCGTCAGCCAGGAATCGAATCGGGGCGTGTCCGGGAGGACGGCAATCTCGGACGGGGACACGTCGATCGTTACCGACCCGCTCGTTGGCCTTCGGAGTCCCGCCAGGATACCTAGCAGCGTGGTCTTCCCTGCCCCGTTCGGTCCAATCAGGCCGTACACCGAGCCGGCCGGCACCTCCAGATCGACTGCATCAAGCGCCAGGACATCACGGTATTGTTTGGTGAGTTTCCCTGTGCGGATCATGGCCGGTCAGGCCGAGTCGAACCGTCGCGACCAACCGTGAGATACAGGATCGTGCCGAGCGGCACCGAGAACACGCAAATGAGCGCCCAGGCCCACTTCGGCAGGTAGCGGACCTCACTTCGACTCACGTCGAACAAGCCATACCCGGCGATGGCCATAGCGAGCAGAATAAGCGGCAGCCATGCTGCCCAATTGAAATCAGCCACAGGTAGAACGCATCGTTTGGTTGACACTACCCGCTCGATGGACCCCACATAGGCCCGTGGCTTTGGGGGATGGCCCGGTCGTCGTGGGTAGGCTCAAGGACATGCACGAGACCTGGAGGATGCGCCTGAGACGGTGGCTGGACGCGGTACTGGCGGTGGCAACGCGTTTCCGTGAGGACAGGGGAGGCCGACTGGCTGCCTCCTTGGCCTATCGGACCGTGTTCGCTTTTGCACCGTTGCTTCTGGTGGCTGTGGCCGTGGCCGGTTTCGTCTATGGGTCGGTGGATGCTCAGGTCAGGCTGGTAGCCGACATCGAACCGGTGGTCGGGTCCGAGTTGGCGGGCCTCGTGTCGGATTTGCTCGGCCAGGCGGCCGCCAGTCGCAGCACGACCGGGATCATCGGTGTGCTCCTCATGTCCTGGACGGCGAGTGCGCTCTTCCTTGAGGCGCAAGGGTCACTGGACTTCGTGTTCGGGGGCAATCCTCACCCGAAGACCGGGTTATTTGCGTGGATCGTTCGACGGTTGTTGGCGCTGGCAGCGGCCTTGTCGATGGGATTGGTGTTGCTCGCCGTGTTGCTCTCGGGAACGTTGTGGAGGATGCTCAGGTCAAGAGTCGACTGGTCGGAACCGCTTAAACTGGGCGTGGCATGGCTGGCGCCGGTGGTGGGGTGGTTGGTGCTGGCTGGCTTGTTCACTCTCGTGTTCCGGCTGGTTCCGAGTCGGGTGGTTCAGTGGCGTCCGGCCGCCATTGGGGGCGCCTTGACTGCCGTTGGTTTTGCTATCGCGGCCGGGGTCATCGGTAGCTACTTCGATGCTGACCGTTTTACGGGCACGGGTTTTGCGGGTGGGTTCGTTCTGATCCTCTTCAGCGTGTACATCCTCGCCCAGGTAGTTCTGTTTGGGGCGGAGATCATTGACGTACATTTCCTCGACGAACCGCTCCAGGAGACCTCGAAGTCGGACTTGCTGCTGTCGCACGGACCTGGTGTCGTGAAGGCTGAGCGACCAGTTACCGGGATCGGATGGTTCGCGGCCGGCCTCGCCATGGGTGCCTACCTTGTGTCAAGAATCCGCTCCGACAAGTAGCACGGTCGCTCAAACGAGACTCAAGATCGGCCAGTTGGGAGCCGAAAGTAATGAATGGCAGAACTTGTCAAAGATTTGGCAAATCCTGACGCAAAGGTGCGCCGGGACGACTTTGTAATCAACTCAACGGAGATTGCGTTTGTCGGCTTGATCCGCGGATTGACGATGGCCGTGGCGCCAGCCTTGTTGGTCATTGCCATCGCCACAAGTGACCCGGCGATGGCCTTTCTCAGTGCCCTGGCTGCTCTGTCGGGGGCGCTGGCGTTCTTGCAGCTGCGGTTGAATAGACCGCGTGCCGACTTATTGATGGCTGTTTTGGTGACTCTGACCGTGGCACAAGCATTTACGTTGGATCACGTACCGCTTGAGGCCCTCTGGGTAGCCATGGCCGCTTTTGGCGGGATCGGCAGTGCGTTCGTAGAGCGGGGACTGCGCTGGCGCTATCACTCGCTCCTCGGAGCTCTCTGGATTGTCCAGCCACTCCTTCACAGCCATGCCGACCATGTGTTCTTCATGGCCGTCCAGCTCGCCGTATACATGGTGATTTCGCTCGGGCTGCGTCACATGTTTCGTGCTTTGGAAGCGATGGAGGATCGGTACGAAAACCTCTTTGACCAGACGCCGATTTCGATGTGGCAAGAAGATTTTTCGGCTGCAGCCGCCTGGTTGGAGGACCTTCGTTCTCAAGGAATAGATGATCTGAGAGCGTATCTCGATACAAACCGCCACGAGGTCGGAGGTGCCTTCGGGTTGGTCAAAGTGACGAATACGAACCAGGCGACCGTGGACCTGCTTGGTGCAGACAGCCGGGAGCAGCTGATCGGCCAGATTGATCCCGAAACCTACCGTGAGGAAACCCACGACAGCGTTGTGGCTCAACTCTGCGCTATTTGGGACCGCCAGGGCTCGGTAATGACCGAAATGGCGGGCAGTACGTTGGCTGGCGAGCCAATCGACTGCGTCTTGTATTGGACGGCTCCACTCAAGCGGGGCGGTTTCGATTACTCCAAAGTGGTCGTGTCCCTGGTGGATGTTTCATCAATGAAAGCTTCTGAGCGAGAAGCTCTCCTGCAGATCAAACTTGCCAAGCAAGAGAGGCGGCTCCAGATCATGGCGGCCAACGCGGCAGATCTGTTCTTCATCCTTGATCAGACCGGTGTCGTCACGTGGATTGGTGCTTCGGTGGAACGGTTGCTCGGCTACCAAGTTGCTGAGATCGTTGGCCAGTCGTTTTCCTCCCTTATCCACGAAGAGGATGCGGCGGCGGTCATCGGGGCAGGCATGGGGCTGAGACCCGGGCTCATCAGTGATGGTGTCATGCACCGGGTTCGGCACAAGGACGGAAGTTGGCGGACTTTTGAAGGAACCGCTCGCAATATGATCGACGACGAGTTTGTCGAGGGTTTCGTAATCTCGTCGCGGGACATAACCGATCGCGAACTCGCTGAGGAGGCGATGCGAGAAAGCGAGAGTCGGTTCCGGTTGTTGGCGGAGAACTCGACCGACATGATCTCGAGTCACGAGCCGACGGGCGAATACCGCTATGTTTCACCCGCTTGCGCCACCTTGCTCGGCCGCCTACCGGCGGATCTGATCGGGCTAACGCCATATGATCTCGCCCACCCAGACGACGTCGAAGCAATGGCTAGCGCCTATCAGAGGGCATCTGACGCGGGTCGAGACGTCGTGACGATCGACTACCGCATGAAACATGCCGACGGCTCGTGGCGGTGGTTTTCGTCGAGTTTCAAGAAGATCTTTGAACCGGATGGGTCGGACGGGATGCGGTTGCATGCGTCGACTCGCGACATTTCTGAACGTAAACACGCCGAGGAAGTCCTGCTCGAAGCCAAAGAGTCTGCCGAAACGGCCACCGTGACCAAGTCGCAGTTTCTTGCCAACGTGAGTCACGAGATCCGGATTCCGATGAACGCCATTCTTGGTATGACCGAGTTGGCGCTCGGGACTGAAGTGACGCCGGAGCAACGCGAATACCTCGTCACTACGCGGGCGGCGGCCGATGCCCTCGTCACCTTGGTCAATGACCTACTCGACATCGCAAAGATCGAAGCGGGCAAGCTTGAGTTCGAAGCGATTCCATTTGAGCTCGCGGATACGATCAGCGACACCTTGCGGACCCTGGGGCTGCGGGCCTCCGAAAAGGGTCTGGTTCTGTCACCGCAGGTCTCCGCAAGGGTCCCCGATGTGGTGGTCGGCGACCCAGGGCGAATTCGACAGATCTTGTTCAACCTGGTGGGCAACGCTCTCAAGTTCACCCATGACGGCAGCGTCATATTGGGGGTCGATCTTGTCGAGGAAACCGACGACATCGTTGAGCTGCATGTTTGGGTAAAAGACACCGGAATCGGCATTGCCCCTGAGGGCCTCGATTCGATCTTCGAAGCTTTCACACAGGCCGAAGGGTCGACGACGCGACGTTTTGGTGGGACGGGCCTTGGCCTTTCCATATCGATGCAGCTGGTCAAAATGATGAACGGCAAGCTCTGGGTGGAAAGCGAAGTTGGAGTAGGGAGCACGTTCCATTTCACTGCCAAGTTGGGAGCGGCATCGACCGAGTGGGTGGTCGAGTCGGATGGGGCGGGCAGTGCCTCGACGGTTCTGGTGATCGCCGACAGCGAAGAAGCCCGGTGCGGAACGACCGAATTACTCCGCCTTGGTGGGCTTCGTTCGATCGTGGCCAGCGATTTGGCAGGAGCCCTTGACGTCGTCTTTGAAGCAGGTCATAGTCACCCCAATCCAGGTGCGGTGATCATCGACATCCGGTCCGGTACCGCTGAGCTTGCCAGCCGACTTGTCAAAGAGCCGATGTTCAAGGACCTTCCGATCGTAGTGGTGACGCCCACCGGCGAGCGGGGCGATGCGGCCATTTACCGGGCCGCCGGGGTGGCCGGGTACTTGTCCAAACCGGTCGGGCCAGGCGAACTCACGGACATGATCTCCGCTGTCTCAGGTGGTAGTCGACCCGACGGTGAGCTGATAACTCGACATTGGCTCCGGGCCCGCCGGCCTCGCATGAACCTCTTGGTTGCCGACGACAGTGCCACCAACCGAATCATGGTGAGCAGGCTCCTCGAAAAGAGAGGTCATACGGTTACGGCCGTGGAAAACGGCAGAGACGCTCTGGAGTTGGC
>CAJQPD010000131.1 GCA_905480085.1 uncultured Acidimicrobiia bacterium | reverse complement strand
GCCATCGGTAGGAACAGCAGGAGGTTGGTGGTCGCTCTCCCCCGGAATCGGTATCGCACGAGGGCCAGGGCAATGAGGGTGCCAACAATCGTCGAAATCAAGGCCGACAGGAAAGCGATGGTGAGTGAATTGAGAACTGCCTCGCTGAGTCCGGGAAGCTTGAAAGGGTCGGCCCAATGCCTGAGCGTGAAGCCTTCCCACGAGACGTTCCGGCGCCCTTTGAAATCATTGAACGAAAAAGCCACCACAACGAGTACCGGAACAAATAGATACGCGATGCCCAACCCCAACAGGGTGCGGTAAAAAACCCTGGCCTTCATGTGAGTAGTTCCTCGGTTCCAACGCGTCTCACATAGATAACCACCACCGTCACGATGATGGCCATCAGCGTGAACGAGATGGCGGCGGCGGCCGGGTAATCGATGATCACCAGGAACTTGGATTGGATGACGTTGCCCATCATCGTCCAGTTCCTATTACCGAGCAGCTCCACATTGACGTAATCCCCGGCGGCGGGAATGAACGTAAGCAGGGTCCCGGAGATGATGCCGGGCATCGACATCGGTAACGTCACCTTTCGAAACGCCGTCCACGGCGTGGCGTACAAGTCGTTGGCCGCTTCGAGTAGCGAAGGCTCGATCTTGTCGAGCGACACATAGATCGGCAGGGTCATAAACGCCAGGTAGTTGTAGACCAGGCCCGCCAATATGGCCCAACCGGTCGATAGCAGCCGGCCATTCTCCCCGAGTAACCCCACCGTCTTGAGAGCGCTGACGACGACCCCCTGATCGGCAAGGATCACGCGCCAGGCAAGCGTCCGCAACAGGAATGGGACGAGAAATGGCACGAGAATCAAGAGCAAAAAGAGGCTCTTCCACCGTTAGGTGTAGAAGGCGATCGCGTATGCCAACGGGTAGCCGACGAGCAGTCCAACGACCGTTGCCCCGAGCGCAAACATGAGGGAGTTTCGAAGTTGCGGAAGGTACGTCGTGAACACGGAGACATAACTGCCGATATTGCCCGTGAACGTATACCCCTGCTCAAGCGAGCCCTCTTGCAGGGAAGTTATCGCCAAACCGAACATCGGAATGACGTAGAACAGGAGTAGCCAGGCCATGCCCGGGGCGAGCAGCAAATAAGGAACCCGCCGACGCCGCCGGTCGGCTTTGTCTGCCGCGTCAGTCCGGGTGGTCATCGCCTATCGGGCCACGACGAAGGTATGGTCGGGATCCCAACTCAACGTGACCGAATCAGAAGGCGCAAATCTGGTCACCCCGAGGTTCTGGACAACCACCGTTAGCTCACCAACCAACTCGGTCTGGACGAGATAGTGGGTGCTAACCCCGATAAAAGATGAATCGGTCACGACGCCCGCCAGACGATTGGCGTGAACTGGGGACGCACCTTCCGAGCTCAGGTGAATCTTCTCGGGGCGAACCCCCACGTGCACGGCTCCGGCTAATCCAACGAGTTTGTCCGCCGACACATGGAACCGGTGACCTCCGGTCAATGTGACACCGTCGGTCCCGGTTACCTGGCCTTCCATGAGATTGGATGCACCAAGGAACCCTGCAACAAACCTGGTCCGGGGATCGTCATAGATCTCGACCGGTTCACCCATCCGTTCGATCTTGCCATCTCGCATGACGGCGATCGAATCGGCCATCGTCATGGCCTCCTCCTGGTCGTGGGTCACATGGATGAACGTAATGCCAACCTCTTGCTGGATCCGCTTGAGCTCCAACTGCATTTCCTTGCGAAGCTTGAGGTCAAGAGCCCCGAGCGGTTCATCGAGGAGCAAGAGACGCGGATGGTTGACGAGCGCCCTGGCCAGAGCCACCCGCTGGCGCTGGCCACCCGATAACTGCCGCGGCTTGCGTTTGGATGTTTCGGCGAGGTGGACCAGGTCAAGCATTTCACCGACCCTTCGATTGACCTCACTCTTTTCGATGCCCTGGCGCCGGAGACCAAACGCAACGTTTTCGTAGATCGACAGATGAGGAAATAGGGCGTAGCTCTGGAACACCGTATTGACAGGACGCTGATATGGCTTGGTCCCCGTCACGTCCTCGCCATGCAATTTGATGGTGCCTGAGGTCGGCTCTTCGAAGCCACCAATCATTCTCAAGGTCGTCGTCTTTCCACAACCGGAGGGGCCGATAATGGCAAAGAACAAGTTCTCTGAGATATCGAGCGTCAGTCCGTCGACGGCAACGATGTCACCGAACGCCTTTGTGAGACCGACAAGTTCTACGGCGGGGGTTGAATCCCCCGCCGTAGAATCCGGTCCCTGTGTCATACGCCGCTGGCGGTGGCAACCGCCTCGTTGAGGGTGGTCTCTTCCTCTTCGGTCAACGAACGGAAGATGTGTGCCTTGGCCAGGGTTGCCTCATCCGGGAAGATCAACGGCTGATCCACGAATTCGGGATCGATGTCTTCCATGGCGGCCTGGGCTCCGTCTACCGGCGACACATACCAGACCCAGTAGGCCAGTTCGGCAGCCACGGCCGGCTGATAGTAGAAGTCCATCCACTTCTCGGCGTTGGCCTTATTGGCGGCGCCCTTGGGGATCATCATGTTGTCAGTCCAGATCATGACGCCTTCGTCCGGGAAGGCGAATTGGATCTGCGGGCTGTCTTCCTGGTTTGCGACAATGTCACCGGACCAGCCGAAGCAGACGGCAAGATCACCGTTGATAAGGGCATCGATGTAATCGTTGCCGTAAATCTGCCGGATCTGACCATCCGAAATGAGCTTGGCGAGGTCATCGGTGGCCGCCAGCATCTCGTCCAACGAGGCGGTGGCCGGGTCCTTGCCTTCGAGCAGAAGCAACAGGCCAATCGTATCGGGATATCCCGTGAGCAGACCAATCTTGCCGGCGAATTTTGGATCCTTGATGGCTTCAAGACTCGACAGGGCGCCACCCGTCTGATCGATGTCGTAGGCAAGTCCCGTGAACCCTGACTGCCACGGCAGGGTGAAATCGCGTGATGGATCAAAACTAGGCGCAGCAAGAGCATCGACGAGATTGGTCATGTTCGGCACGTTGGCTTTGTCGATCTTCTCGGCGTACCCAAGTCGGAGCATCCGGGCTGCCATGTAGTCGGTCAGTACGACAATATCGAGGCCGGTTGGCTGGCCGGCTGCGAGCTGTGCCTGGTACTTTCCGAACCACTCCTCATTCGAGTTGACGCCTTCGGTGTACGTCACCTTGATGCCCGTGTTGATCTCGAACTCGTCGATCGTCGAGGTCCCGTCTGGCGAGTCTTCGGTGGTATCGATGTACAGAATCCAGTTATCCACGAACAATTGAAGGTCAGGAGGCAACGTCGTACCTGCCAGGCCGGCCGTGGTCGAAGTGCTGCCATCACCACAGGCAGCCAGCAACGCCGGGCCGCCGAGCAACAACGCTCCCCCGATCCCGAAACGCTTCAGGAACTCCCGTCGATCCATTCCGGACTTCAGGGCTGCCGCGGCAGCATCCATAGAACCACGTCGTCTTGGCGTCATCATCGTTTGCCTCCTAGCAGAGTCGGTCGCCCCACTCGGGGCCGCTCAGCCTAGGGTAGCTGCAACGGAGGTCGCCTGCACAGATCAGTCGCGGAAGAGACGTCCGACAACTGTTTCGCTTGTCCTAGGTCTGAACACAAACCATAATGCCGCCAACGGCTACGATCAGACATGAACCGTTTGTCCATCGATCGGCAGGTCACGGAGGACCCCATGTCAACAAACACTCGATCAATCAATCTTGTGACCGCCATTCCCGGCCCTCGAAGTACCGAACTTGTGGCCCGGCGCGAGCAAGCCATGGCCCGGGGTGCCTCCAAACTCACCCAAATCGCCGTGGCCTCAGCGCGCGGTGCGATCGTCACCGATGTTGATGGAAACGAGTTCCTGGACTTCGCCGGCGGAATCGGAGTCCTGGCAGCCGGACACTGCCCGCCGACCGTGGTCGAGGCCATCAAGAAGCAGGCCGATGATCTCCTCCATATGTGTGCCATCGTTGCCTCATACGAGCCGTTGATCGAGGTCGCCGAACTCCTCAATGAGATCACTCCGGGCTCCTTCGCCAAGAAGACCGTTCTCATGAACAGCGGGGCCGAAGCCGTCGAGACCGCTATCAATGTCTCTCGATCGGCCACCGGACGCCAGGCGGTGGTCGTCTTTGAAGGCGCCTATCACGGTCGCACCAATCTGACCGCCTCGATGACCTCCAAGTACGCCCTATTCAAGAAAGGGTATGCGCCGTTCGCACCCGAGATCTACCGGTTTGATTTCCCGAACGTGTACCGCCGCCCGGACGAGATGAGCGAGAAGGGCTTCGTCGACTGGTCCGTGGCCAGGCTGCATGACCAGTTCATCTCGCGGGTGGACCCCGGAGCGGTAGCCGCGGTCGTCATCGAACCGGTGCAGGGCGAAGGCGGTTTCCTCCCCGTGCCAACCGCATTCTTGGAAGCCATCCGCCAGCTGTGCGACCAACACGGCATGGTCATGATTGCCGATGAGATTCAGTCCGGCATGGGCCGGACCGGCAAATTATTCGCTATCGAGCACAGTGGCGTCATTCCGGACATCATTACGACAGCCAAGTCGCTCGGGTCAGGTATGCCGATCTCGGCGGTCACCGGTCGTGCCGAGCTAATGGACGCCCCTCATCCAGGAGGACTCGGAGGCACCTACAGCGGCAATCCACTCGCCTGCGTTGCCGCTATCGAATCGATCAAGATCATCTCCGATCCCGAATTCCTCAACCACGCCACCGCCATTGGCGACCACCTGCGGACCCGCCTTGAAGGGATCCAGGCCGCCCACCCGGACCTCATCGGCGACGTTCGGGGCCTTGGCCCGATGCTCGTGGCCGAAATCGTCATGGATCCGAAATCAAAGACGCCGGATATGGAGTCGACCGCGGCGATTTGCGCAGCCACGCTCACCCGCGGCCTCATCACCATCCGGGCCGGCCTCTATTCGAACTGCGTACGGTTCCTGCCACCGCTCGGCGTGAGCCACGAACAGGTCGATGAGGCAATGGACGTTCTGGCCGAAGCCGTGGCCGAGGTGGCGGCGGCCAGATGATTTACCTGGTACCCCAGTCGTAGGTCTGTTTCACGAGTCGTAGATAGGTGAATACCTCAGACGACGCCACCGAGTCAATGCTGCGAATCTGATTCATCACCTTCATGAGGTGCTCGGTTGTCTCGCACACAAGCTCGATCATGATGTCGAAGCGGCCGGCCGTAATGACGACGTAATCGACCTCGGTGATTTGGGCAATTGCCTCGGCGGCCGTGTCGAGGTCCCCCGACACGTTGATTCCCATCCAGGCTTGAGCGTCAAAACCAAGCGAAGTCGGGTCGGTGACCGCCACCACCTGCATGACTCCATGCTCTGTGAGACTCAGAACTCGTTGACGGGCGGCCGCCGGCGACAATCCCACGAGCGGCCCGAGCCGGGAATACGGAATTCGGCCATCATCCTGAAGATGGTCGATAATGGCTTTGTCGGTCGCATCAAGCTCGATCGGGCCCGGCATGCAGCGTACTCTTTCGTCAGCGGGGCTTCACTCTAACCTTGTGAACAATCGATTCGACGGAGAAGTCGGCACTTGACTGTTGAATCGACTGAATTGACCCATCTTCTAGGCCCATACCGCCGTCCGTCGCAGCCAGGCCAAAACCGTTGACTTTCGTCGCCGTCGAACGTCGGATGGGAGGAAACGCGACGGAACTGCAGCCGGTTCAGGTCGTACCGGCCTAGTCTGCGCACCGTGACGAAGGACGCCTTCTCAGATGCATGACCCGAGCCTCCTGGCAGATGAAGCGACCGAGTTGGTCGCCACCTGGGTCACGTCGGCCAAAGCAACCGAGACCGATGAGGATCGCGCCTCGACCGGACCGCTCCAAGAACTGATCGAAGACCCGACGGGCGTCTCGTTCACCATGCGATTCATCGACCGCGTGACCCGACCGGACGACAATCGGGTATCGGCTACCCAGCTTCGCTCGCTCGTCCAAAACGAGCCGCTCCCCGAGTTTCTCTCCCCGATCGACCGCCTCCTCCTCAAAATCGGCGCGATGGTCGGTCCCGTCCTGCCGGGAATTGTGATTCCCCTCGCCCGTCGCCGCATGCGCCACCTGGTCGGGCATCTGATCGTCGATAGCGAATCATCCAAACTTGTTGAACACCTAGACATGCGGCGCGGCCAGGGATTTGCTCAAAATGTCAACCTGCTCGGAGAAGCCGTACTCGGCAACCGGGAAGCTCGCAATCGATTCGATGCGATCCTGGCCCTCATTGCCGATCCGTCGGTCGACTATGTATCCGTCAAGCTTTCGTCAATCGTCGCCCAACTGAACCATTGGGATTGGAAAGGAAGTCAGGGTCGGATCCGGGAGGCTCTTAGCGAGCTACTCGACGCGGCAAGTTCCACCAATCCGCCCACCTTCGTGAACTTCGACATGGAGGAATACCTCGACCTCGACCTGACGGTGTCGGCCTTCAAGGACGCCCTCGATGCCCGGCCGGCAATCGAAGCGGGCATTGTCCTGCAGGCCTACCTGCCGGACTCATTCCATGCTCTCCAGGACCTGGTCG
>CAJQPD010000130.1 GCA_905480085.1 uncultured Acidimicrobiia bacterium | reverse complement strand
TGGCCAGGAAAACACCGACTCGGTCAAGACGGCTCCGGCCAACAAGATCGCCACCTGGAGCCCGATCAGGGTCACGACCGGGATCATGGCATTCTTCAACGCGTGGCCATAGACGACCACACGCTCTTTGATACCTCGAGCCCTGGCAGCAGTGATGTAATCCTGCTGCAAGGTCTCGATGACGTTGATGCGCGTCAGTCGAACGAAGACGCCGGACAGAACCAGTCCCAGCGTGGCCACGGGTAGAACCAGGTGGATAAGAACGCTACGAAACGCCGGCCAGTTTCCGGACAAAACCGAATCAATGACGAGAATATTCGTCGTGCGCTCCAGTCCGATCCCGGTGATGGCGTCAATCCGGCCCGAGACAGGCAGCCAGCCCAATTTCACACTGAAAATGAGCTGAAACATCAACCCAAGCCAGAAGACCGGGATCGAGTAGATGATCACGGAGAACAGCCGAATAGCGTAATCCGGCGCCTGTCTTCGTCGATGAGCAGCAATCGTTCCGGGGATCAGACCTATCAGCAGCGCGAGCACGGTCGCCGGCACAACCAGCTCCAGGGTGGCCGGGAATCGTTCCCCCATTTCATCTGCGATAGGCCGCCGGCCTTCAGTCAGCGCAGTACCAAGATCGAATCTGGCGATATCGCCGAGGAAGCGGCCGTACTGAACGATCAGGGGATCGTTAAGGCCCAGATCATCGATCATTCTCGCTTTCAACTCAGGTGAACCCCGTGGCCCAAGTGCACTCGTAACCGGGTCGCCCGGGAGTAACCGAAGTACCACGAAGATCACGGTGGCCAGGATGAAGACCATCGGCAGAGTGAGGATGATCCGGGTTACGACATAGCGCCGCAGCCCCGAGCTTCCCCGCACAAACACATAGATCAGGCCTGCCAGGGCAGGGATACCGATTATCAGGAATGTGAGTGCCAAAGGATGCACTCATTTCCTCCTCTGGAGATTGGGAAGATCGGAATAGGGGAAGAGGGGACGGGTCCTCCCGTCCCCTCTTCCGGTATTCAATTTCGTACTATTTGCTGCTATCCAGCAACTCATAGTGAAGGTCGAACGTCGGCCCAATGTTGAGGGATTCCAGGCTCGCTGCTGCATCGTCGGCCGAGATGTAATCCCAATAGATCACATGCTCTGGCAAGAAGAACAACGGCAACGTGGTCACGTTCTCTGCGTACAATTCCTGTAAGTCTGCGTACAGGGCTACGCGGGCATCCACATCCGTTTCGATCCCGGCCTGGACCAGCAGGTCCATCAGCACCTGGGTGTCGGCATCAATCGGCTCATTCGTGTCGGGATCAGTAATCATGGTCCCGAGACCGCCGCTGTTCATGAACGGAGCCAGGTAGTTATCAGGATCCGGATAGTCGAAGAACCAGCCCAGCAGTGAAACCGCATAGTCCTGTCCACCGATGACCGCTCCGATGTATGTCGACCACTCTTGCGAGATGATCTCTACATCGATCATGCCAGAGGCTTCGAATTGCTCGCTGAGAAGCTGAATAAGGTCAGCTGCCGTACCACCGTAGTGCTCTGGCGGATATGCGACCTGGATCTGGAGCTTATTTGTCTCCGAATAGCCCGCCGCCGTCAAGAAAGCCTGAGCGGCTGCAATGTCAGGGGACCCGTACACATCGTCGAAGGCCTCATTGGCTCCAAGGAAGCCGACAGGGATCATCGAATAGAGCGGTTCGGCGGTGCCGGAATAGACCCGGTCAGAGATTTCGTCGCGGTCAACAAGCGACGCTAGGGCTTTCCTCACATCCGGATTGTCGGTGGGGGCAAGCTGATGATTGATGATCATGAACCGCACACCGCCACCAGGAACTGTGCCCACGGTCAAGCCATCCACATCCGCAAGCTCTTCAAGCAGAGTTGGATCGCTGACCGTACGGAAGGCAATGTCGAGCTCACCCGCTTCGAGAGCCTTGGCCATCGTCGGAGCGTCGCTGAAGTAGCGGATGATGATTCGGTCGACCTTTGGAGCGGAGGCGGAGCCGGTGTAGTAGGGATTCGGCTCCAACACTGTCTGCTCACCCGGCACATACTCAGTGATCATCCATACTCCGACGCCATAAATCGGCGCGTCGGGGAACTCGACTAGTGCATCCATCGGCAGGTCGGGGTGCATTGGCATATACGGTGCACCAGTTACGACCTGAGGGAAGTAGCCAAAAGGCTGTTTCAGAGTGATCTCAAGCGTCCGATCGTCAACTGCCTGATAGGCCTCGATGAACGGTGTGCCAAGCGCACCACCGACACCACCGGATCCGTCAAGAGTCAGCATGCGGGAGAGATGGTCAACGTACATATTGGCGTCGAGTGGCGTGCCGTCGCCGAATACAATGTCATCTCGCAAAAAGAACGTATAGACGAGTCCGTCATCGCTTACGGACCAATCACTCGCCAAGGCAGGCACGATTTCTGTCGTACCTGGAGCAAAACCGAGCAGGGCCTCTCCGATATTCCGAAGCAACTCCCAGTCATGAAGGGCATATGCGTCGGCTGAGTCCAGGCCGGCAATCGAATCGGTGCTTCCAATAATGATTGTCTTCGGGCCATCGGGGGTAGCCGGGGCGGTCGTAGCCGTTGACCCCGCTGTCGTGGTCGGTGCTGCTGCCGTTGTATCAGGCGTGTCAACTGCGGCCGCGGTAGTGGTCGAAGAATCTCCTCCGCAAGCAGCGGCCAACACCGACAAAACAATAAGCAGAACAAGCCATTTGGTGGTTCGTTTCATGAATAGTCCTTTCCTTAATGCATCCAGCCAGGCAGATGCGACACCTTAATCTACAACTCTGAAGTCGACCACGCTCACGCACCGCCGAAGCTACGACCCGAACGCTAGCTTGCGAGCCCACCGGTCGTCGAAAGAGCGAAGTGAAAGCGACACCGCTCACGAGGCGATTCTGCCCACGGGTTGCTCTACCCTAGGGCTGATGGTTGGCCGATTCCTTAATAAGCCCAAGCGAGACGGGGCCAGGCCGGCCCTAGGCGCCACCGGGGATACCGCGGCATTTCTCGGGGTGTCCGTCGTGGTTGGTGTCCTGGTCGGAGCGGCCGCGGCGGTATTGATCTGGTCCACCGACGCAGTCTCAGAGTCTCTGCGAAACCTTGACGACGGATGGGGCCTCGGCCAGTACCTGTTTCTCATCACCGTACCGCTCGGGCTCTGGGCCGCCCATTCTTTATCAAAACGATTCGCTCCTGACACCATCGGCGACGGCGTCCCGGAAGCGACGGCGGCGCTCGCCCTCCACTCTGGCTACCTGCCAACCCGATCTCTGTTCTTCAAGATCATCGTCACGGTGTTGTCCATTGGGGGCGGAGGCTCGGCAGGACGGGAAGGCCCCATCGTGCAGATCGGCGCCACGATCGGGTCATCGATCGCCCGCTACACTCGGCTCACCGAGGACCAGGTCAAGAGCCTGGTCGCCGCCGGTGCCGGAGCCGCGGTTGGCGCCGCCTTCAACGCCCCCATCGCCGGCATGCTGTTCGCCATGGAGGTCATCCTCGGAAACTTCGCCACCCGGCACCTCAGCGCTGTCGTCATCGCCTCGGTTGCGGCGGCCGTCACCACCCGGAGCCTCATCGGTGCCGAAGCTGCGCTGCGGGCCCCCCTCTACCTGCTTAACGACCCCCGAGAACTATTCCTCTACGCGATACTTGGCCTCCTGGTCGTGCCGGTCGCCTGGGCATTTCTGAAGCTCCTTGATCGAGCGGAACGTACCCCCGAATGGATCGCCAGGCGAAGCTGGCTTCGTCCCATTACGTTTGGCCTGGTCGTCGCGGCTCTTGGCATCGTTGAACCGAACATCCTCGGGACCGGGCAGGAGTTCATCAACGAGGTCCTGCACGCCGCGACCGGGAGTTCGTTTGTTTGGTATTCGCTCTTGGCGGTCATGGCGCTGAAAGTGGTGGCTACGTCCATCACGCTGTCATCGGGTGGGTCCGGCGGCGCGTTTTTCCCGAGTCTCTTCATCGGTGCGACGCTGGGCGCCTCGTTCGCCCTCCTTGTGGCGCCGGTCTGGGGATTTTCGGACCTCAAGCCGGGAGCATTCGCCGTCGTCGGAATGGCCGCCACCTTCGCGGCTGTCGGTAGAGCACCACTGACAGCAATCCTGATCGTGTTTGAAGTAACTGGACTTGAATACGGCCTGGTGCTTCCACTCATGCTGACAACGATCCTGGCGACAGCAGTCGTTGACCGTATCCACCCCGAAAGCGCCTACACCATGCCACTCGTAAGGCGAGGAATCCGACTCGTCCGGACCACCGAAGTCGACCTGCTCGACACCGTCAGCGTGCGGCAGGTCATGGCTCCGGCACGCTCGGTATCTCCGACGTTCACCCTCGACGAGGCGAGTGCCGTTTTCGACCAATATCGCCATCATGGTCTTCCTGTCGTCGATAACGATCGACTTGTCGGAATCTTGACGGTGACCGACATTATTCGGGCGCGAGCTGCTCCGGACAAACCAACCGCCCGGGAGGCGATGACGACCCGGCCGGTAACGGTGACCCCCGAAACCCATGTATCGGTAGCACTCGAGCGCATGGCCGCACTAGGCGTCGGGCGACTCCCGGTTGTCGCCAACGACAACCCGACCAAGCTGGTCGGCATTTTCGGCCGCGACGGGGCAGTTCAGGCCTATCACATTGGTCTCGCATCGAGCACCGGCCAAAGTCTCGACCGTCAGCGGTTCCGGCAACGGACCGACCCGGGGGCTTCGTTCTTCGACTTCCGCATTCCGCCAGGGTCCGTGGCCGACGGACAACAACTGCGCGTCGTTCCATGGCCTGAAGGCTGCACCCTTGTGTCGATCCGTAGGGGTAGAGCTGTGATGGTGCCAACGGGTGATACTGCGCTCATGGCTGGCGATGTCATTACGGCATTTGGCACCACGGGCGGCCGGAGCAGGGTCATTGAACGACTCAATGCCACGGCCGACGAACCCACCGCCGAGATCATGCTCCACGACATTGCGGAATTCGGGTTGGAAGAGGAATAGCCGTCACGCTTTGTGGCGCAAAGTCAACCGGACAGCCTCGTTCGGCCTAATTTCGAGACCGCCGGTAGCCTGCAGTCCAGCCAGCACATCTTCGGCCTTCGCCCGGCAGACGCCAACTGAGGAGACAACCCATTTGACCAAATGCAGACAGCTCCTGGCGTTGGCAGCAGTTCTGGCGTTACTGGCTGGAGCTTGTGGAGGTCAATCAACTCCCAGCTCTACGACGGCAACCGGTGATACCGTCGGGGCGGCTGATCCTACAAACGCCTCGACACCCGAAACCACGCAAGACGATTCCGCCGCCAAGCCTGGCGAAGGAATCGAGCTGACCATGGCGCGCGCCAACTGGTCGGCCGGCTATTTTCAAGCAGCTGTCTACCGCCAACTCCTAGAAGAGCTTGGCTACATCGTCTCAGACCCATCCGAGTTCGAACTCAGCCCCTCGACGGCGTACCTCGGTATGGCCCAGCACGATTTCGACTTCTGGGTCAACAGTTGGTACCC
>CAJQPD010000129.1 GCA_905480085.1 uncultured Acidimicrobiia bacterium | reverse complement strand
TGGCAGCGCCGGTCGATGCTGACGGCTCGCGACATCATTTTGCGCGAGTTCGAGTCTCCCCACATGCGGGCGTTCATGGGATGGATCTCGCTGCAAACCGCCGTCCCGCTCGACGCTCCCGGCTCGGGGATTCTGGCGTATTCGATTGTGAGCGCCCGGCAGGCACGTAGTTGGTCGTTACCGGTTGGGGGGTCAGGCAAGCTTATCGATGCCCTGGTCGGATATCTCGAAGATGCTGGAGCCACGATTCTCTGTAACCGCATGGTTTCAGAGCTGATTCTGGAAGGCGGCCGCTGCGTTGGAGTGCGCACCACCGACGGCGAAGAGTTTCGGGGGACCAAGGGAGTCGTCTCAACGATCCATGTCAAGAAGCTCCTGGAGATGGCTCCAGCCGAAAGCTGGGGAGAGGGGTTTACCTACGGTGTCGAGACGTTCCATCCCGGCACGCCGTTCTTTGCGGGCTACTTCGCCACAACCGCCCCCCCGGTGTTTCCGACTCCCGATGGGGGGCGTTCGGCGGTTTCGGCCGGCCTGGCCCCGTGGATCGAAGACGCCGTCCAGCAAGGTCGCGACGTCTACGACGGCAAGTTCGTCAAGAATCCCGGGTGGCTGTTGGCCGCCACGCCTACGTTGGTTGATCGCGGTCGGGCTCCGGAAGGTACCCACACCGTCAAGCTCGTTACGTTCAATACCTATGACGCCGACGGACGCGGTCCCGAGCATTGGGACGAGATCAAGGAAGCAGAGATGGACAAGTTGCTTGATCATTTCCGCAAGTTCGTTCCGACCTTCACCGACGATGTCATCACTGCTCGTCTGGTGAAGTCCCCACTCGATTTCGAGCGCATGAATCCACACATGGTTGGTGGCACTCCACACGGCGGCGATCGAGGCCTGATCTTCTCAGGTACCCAGCGCCCGGCGCCCGGTTGGGCACAACACCGCATGCCGATTGCCGGTCTCTATCAGACGGGCGGCACCACTCATCCAGGTGGTTCGATCACCGGTGCTCCAGGGCGCAACGCCGCCATGGTGATTCTTCACGACCTCGGAACCACCATCGAGGAAGTCCTCTAGGGCCAAAAAGAATGGGAGCCCGATGGGCTCCCATTCTTTAGCTTGAGGAATTGCTTTTAGTAGTTGGCGACGTTCTCTTTGCCGGACGAGAAGTCGGCTGCCGGGTTGAGCTCGAGGCCGAGGGCCGCTTGCGCAACATGCAATCCGGACACATCCGTGTAGTCCCGCCACGGGACGCTCGCGCGAACGTTCCCGAACGGCACCAGGAATTCCATCCAGGTGTCCATCTCGGCCGGATCGAACCCGAGGTCCTGCGACATGATCGTGGCATCAAGGTCGAATACCGAAAAGGCGGTATCCGGGAAGTCGATCTCCCACTCGTCGTTCAAGATACGGCGCACTTCCTCGAAGTTGTCGACGGTCTTGCAGAACTGCTGAGCCTGGATGTAGGCGTAGGCCCAGGCGGCAGGGAAGTTCGGATCTTCGTCGATCTTGCTCTGGAGCATGCCGAAGCCACCCTGAGGTGAGTTCAAGAAGTCCTGATACAAGGCACTCCCGCCGATCTCTTCGGCCAACGGGATGTGGCGGGGGAAAGCGACGGTTGCGTCGATCGTTCCGGCCAGCATCAACGTGACCCAGTCATTTGAGCCACCGGTTGTGTTGATGAACTCAACGTCGGTCTCCCAGTTGTAGCCAAGCTCCTGGAGCATGAACTTTGAAAGGGCCTCGTTGACCTGACCCTCGCGACCTCCACCAATCTTTTTGCCAGCCAGGTTGTCGGCTGTGATGCCAGGGCCGGCGACCATTACCAACGGCTGAGAGCCGAGGTTGATGTTGATCATTTTGAGACCCTGTGGGTCGCCACTCGTCGTTGCTTTGTCTTCGAAGTCATACAAGACGTCCGAGTCGAACAGCGAGATATGGTACGAACCACCGATCGTTGGTGCGATGGGGTCGTCGGCATCGTTGATATCGAGGGGTTCGGTGATTCCGACCTCTTCGAAGAAGCCAAGCGTCTGACCGACATACAGCGGAGCACGCAAGACCCGGTTCGGGTTGTTGTACCCGACGGTCACCTTGCTGATCGTGGTGGTCGGAATGCTCATTCCGGCCGTAGTCGTCGGGCTGGCGCCGGCGGCGGTGGTTGGCGTAGCTCCGGCCGCAGTTGTGGCGGTTGTGCCCGGTGCGGCGGCCGCAGTAGTTGTCGTTGAATCACTTGCCCCGCAAGCCGCCAGCGCTATTCCGCCCAGAGCCACCCCGGAGTAACTCAGGAACTTCCGACGGGATAGTTCCCCGAGCATTTTTTGTTGTGCTGTTTCCTTCTTATCTGTCACATTTCCTCCTAATACATCAGGTCTTGGAAACCTGTCTCCATGGTGCGATTTTTGCTTCCATCGACCTCGTTCCTTGTACAAGGATGAGGGCGAAAACTGCCAAGCTCATCAACGATGCATAGGTTAATGCAGAGTTGAAAGCGCTTGCTGATCTGAAGATGAGCCACCCTAGACCGCCGAGGGTGCTTGCGCCGGTCAGGAACTCGACGATAACCACCCCGATGAGTCCGCGGCTCAGGCTGAGCTGGATCCCTGACACGACAAACGGGAGGGTGTACGGGAGGACGACCTTTTTATAGATCTGAGCTCGACCCGCTCCGAAAACTCGAGCCGCGTTGATGAGCGACTGTTCGGTGGTTTTGACGCCCGCCCAGGTGTTGATGATGACCGGGAAAATGGCGGTCAGGATGATCAGGGCGTACTTGATGGATTCGCCAATACCCATGATCATGACCAGCGGCGCATAGATGGCGAGGCGGGGAAGTGAAGACAGAGTCCACACATATGGGCTGAGGATGGCGTCGACCCACTTGAATCCGCCCATGGCCAGGCCGATGGGTATGCCGATTCCGATGGCGATGAACATCGAGATGGCGTATCGTTGCAGCGATTCCCAGGCGTTTTTCGCGATAACGAAATCCCGCAGCAGCTCAAAGCTCGTTCCGTCGTCTACCTGTCCACCGAACCAACCGATCTTGAGGGCCCGGAGGGTGTCGGTGAACGTCGGGAAGATGAGATGCGGGCCGATGACTTCGAAATGCGCCAAAAGCTGCCAGATGACAAAGAAGACGGACAGGTTGATGACGGTAACGATGGCGAACCGGTAGCGAGTCCAGATACGAGCCCAGGTCCAGTCGGCGTCCTTGATGCGGGGCTGGGCGGTCAGGGCCGCCCCGTCGGTGCTCTTCTTGCTACCTGGTTCTTGTGAGGTTTGGGTCATGATCAGATCCCTGGGTCCATGGTGGTTGCCGGGCTGGTTGCCAGGCGATCAAGGCGGGAGTCGCCCGTCGAATCGCCCTCGTCATGGTGGGCATCCCGGGCACCGAGTGCCTCATCTTTCACCAAGTTCCATAGATGCTCTCTCAATTCGCCGTACCGGGGGTGAGTGGTGATTTCGCCCTCGGCCAGGCGGGGCCGTTCCATGTCAACCTCGACGATTTCACGGACCTTGCCTGGCCGGTTCGAGATGACCGCGATGCGATCACCAAGAGCGATGGCCTCATCGATGCTGTGGGTGATGAAGACAACCGTCTGTCCGGCGTTCATGACCAGCGCCTCCAACTGAGCCTGAAGGACCTCGCGGGTCATGGCGTCGACCGCTCCGAAGGGTTCGTCGGCCAGGAGCACCTTTGGTTGCGTGACCATGGCCCGAGCCAAACCGACTCGCTGGCGCATGCCACCTGAAAGTTCGTATGGGAAGGACTTCTCGAACCCGACGAGTCCGACATCTTCGATGATGTCCTGCACTTTCTCGGCGACGTCGGCCTTGGAGAAGTCGTGTGGTCGAAGCTCGAAGGGAAGCTGAATGTTGTGCTCGACGGTGCGCCACGGCATGATCGCATAGTCCTGGAATACCATCGACCGATCCTCACCTGGTCCATCGATCGGTTTGCCGTTGAACGTCACCGTCCCGCCCCACGGCTTGACCAGCCCGGCGATGACGTTGATGAAGGTGGTCTTGCCGCATCCGGAGGGACCGACGAGCACGAGGAACTCGCCTTCATGAACGGTGAGCGAGACGTCCTCGAGCGCGGTGAGCAGCTTTCGCTCACGCTCAAGCTCGTAGCCGGCTGTCATCGAGTCGGCCACGATTAGAGGACGGCGAGCCTGTCCTGTCGCTGTCACGCCACTCATCCTCCTGCCGCTACGGCCATTCGGGGGTTTTCCGCAATCGATTGCAGTCCACCCTACAACGTTTCCAACTGCCCCACGAGGAAAATCGGATCTTTTTCAGATCGCGAACAGCCGCCTGGCGTTGTCGAGCATGATCTTGGAGCGGACCTCCGGCTTTATCGGAAGCTCATCGAACTCGCGCATCCAACGGTCAATGCCCACCACCGGCCAATCGGTGCCGAAGAGGACCTGGTCCTGAAGTAATGAATTGGCGTAGTGGACGACTTCATCCGGGAAGTACTTAGGGGCAAAACCACTCAGGTCGATCCAGACATTCGATTTGTGCCAGGCAACCGCCAGCGTCTCCTGGTGATAGGGCCAACCCGGGTGGGCATGAATGATTTGGAGCTCCGGGAAGTCGGCGGCCATGTCATCGAGGTAGGGGATCGGTCGGACGTTCTCGAGGCGATATCCCATGCCGCCAGGTCGACCGGCACCTGATCCGGCGAACCCCATGTGGAACATGACCACGAGTCCGAGTTCCTGGCAGACCTCCCAAATGGGATACACCTCTGGATCGTTCATGAAGAACTTCTGGCGCGACGGGTTCAGCTCCCCGACCCCTTTGATCGCGAATTCCGAGTGGCACCGGCGAATTTCTGCGACTGCCTTGGTGGGTTGGTGCGGGTCAATGCCGGCGAACGGGATGAAGACGTCCGGGTGGTTGGATACTGCCTGACCGATGAGGTCGTTGGGTGCCCCTTTGACCCCGGACGTCGATTCGTCGTCGGAGTTGCAGAGCACCGCCATCATCTTGCGGTCGCGATACATGTCGGCCTGTTCGGCGAATGAAACGGGCTGGCGCTCCTTCCCGAAGTGTTCGCCCATCTGACGCCGACGGGCGCCCATGGCGGCCAGGAACTCCTCAGTCTGAGGGTGGGTATGGACGTCGATCGCAACGACCTCATTCATCAACATGATCTATTCGTTTCGCTCAAATCACACCCGCTTCTCGCAGTTGCCCGATGGCGGCACTGTCATATCCGACTTCGGTGAGCAGTTCGTCGGTGTGTTCGCCATGGTCGGGGGCAGGCGGTTCGACGCGGAGCGGCGTACCGTCCATCTCGATGGTGGGACCGACCTGTCGGAGCGGTCGTTGATCTTTCATGTCAATCTCATGGATCATCCGGAGTTGGCTGACCTGGGGGTCGTTGAACATGGCCTCGATTTCATTGATCGGACCGTGGGGTACATCAGCGGCGGCCAGCAAGTCGAACCATTCTGCCCGGGTCTTGGTGAGCGCCACCTCCTTGAGAATCGTATCGAGGTCGGAATAGTTGTTGTGCCGATCGTCACGAGACATGAAACGTGGGTCGGTCTGCAAGTCCGGTTTGCCAATCACATTGGTCAGGGCGGACCAGAATTTTTCGGGAACCGACAGATGGATGACAAACGAAAGGTCGTCCAAAGACACAAGTCCATATGCCTGGGCGCGGCGTTGGCGAGTGTTGTTGAGCGTTATTTCGCCCTGATCGAGAAAGCTTGATCCCTGCTCGGCCAGGAAGCCGATGGTGGATCGCAGCATGGAGGCGTCGATGTATTGGCCGTGACCGGTTCGCTCCCTGGAGAAAAGGGCAGCCAGGATGCCCTGGACGGCATGGGTGCCGGCCAACAGATCGGAGAAGGCCGGTCCGACCGGTTGAGGATGGTGGGGGTCGAGGATCTGGCTGAACAGTCCCCCCATTGCCGAGATCACCGTGTCATAGGCAGCTCGATCGACCATGGGACCCTTCGAGCCGAAGCCAGAGATAGAGCAATAGATAAGGCGGGGGTTGCGGGCCCGAAGGACGTCCCACCCGATTCCGAGGCGATCCATGACCCGCGGCCGAAAGTTTTCGAGAACCACATCGGCCGTGTCGGCCAGTTTCAGAAAAACCTCGGTCGCTTCGGGGCGTTTGAGGTCAAGGGTGATGCCTCGCTTGGTGCGGTTATAGATGGCGAACTGCGGGCTGTGCGAGCGGTCACCCGCCTGCCAATACCGCATCGGGTCACCTCGATCGGGTTCTTCGACCTTGATCACGTCGGCGCCCATCTCGCCGAGCGCCTTGCCGGCGTATGGGGCAGCGATGTAGCGCGAGAGCTCGAGGACCCGGATGCCGGCCAACGCGCCGCCGTTCACGGTTGTCCGTCCAGACCGGGGGGAACCGTGTCGCGGATCACGATTCCATTGAGACGGATCTGTTCATAGATAGGCACCGCTTTGGCGACCAGATTGGTGACCGGGCATCGGGCATTCGCCTCGTCGGCCATCGTCAGCACCGCCGCCGTTGCCGACGGACTCGTGACTTTGGCCTCGATGATGATCCACTGTGGGTTGGGAGGAACCTCGCCGACCTTGTGTTCCCCGCGCATGTCCATGTACGTGTGGACGTCGATCTCCAGCTCCTCGATCTCCACGTCGGCCAGGGCGGCTCCCTTGGCGAACCACACTTGCTGGCAGAAGGCGATCGAGGAGAGGAAGTAGCGCAGCGGACTTGGAGCCTGGCTGGTTCCGGCTCGTCCATCGGATTCGTCACATTCGAATGAGAACTCTTTGTCGTACTGGACGAAGTCGGAACGGGCGTGGACATTGTGGACGAGCGTCGATTTGACCAAGGGCCGCACGTGCCCGGCAGTCGGATCGTCTTCGAGGAGACGAGCGGTGTCCGCTACGTTTTCTCTGAGCTTGGCGTTGTCGACCCGGATGCGACCCTCCTCGGTTGGTTTCGATCCTACGTTGGCTTGATCCGAAATGCCCGGTTCCCCCGGGTTCGTCTGGCGAACGGATGTTCCCGTCTCTGGATGGTTAGTCTCATGGCCGAGGAGGCCATCATGCCAAACATCAGCTACCCGCCGCCAGACTCGCTCCCTCCGGAGGACCGTGACCTACTTGAGCACGCTCGCTGGAACGGGACACCTCGCCCGGAAAGCCAGTCGATCCGGTCGCACGTTCCCGCGGTGCTCCACACATTCACGAATGCCTGGCGGGAAACATTTATTGAGGGAGTGCTCGACCATTCCGTCAAGGAACTGTGCCGGGTGTATGTATCGCAATCGATTGACTGTGACTACTGAGGGGTCCAACGGTCCGTCCAGGGTGGACGGCAAGGACTTACCGAATCCGATTATGACGAATTGCTTAGGTTTGAGGATTCGGATCGATTTGATGACCGCCAGAAGGCGGCCCTTCGCTACACGAGCGCCATCCTCTGGGACTCCAGCATCGCCGATGACGATCTGTGGGCGCAGCTCCACACTCACTTCACCGAGCCGGAACTTGTCGAGCTGGGCTTCTTCATCGCTTTGACGAGCGGTCAGCAGCGATGGATCAAAACATTGGGGATCGGACATGGTGAGGTGTTGGGTGACACTCAGGTAGGTTTGGCGACCGCAGATGGCGAATAAGGAGCAGGAAATGGGAATCGACCCCGAAGCGGTGCGAATCACCGAGATGACTTCCGATCATGGGGAGGCCGAGTTGACGTTCGTCGAAACGTGGGACGGTCTCTACGCCCCGGTTGGATTACGGACGCCCGATGGACCGGGACCTTTTCCGCTCATCCTGTTGGCATCTGGGAATGGTGGCGAAGGTATGGCCTGGATCCGTGATGCGATGCGGAATCGCGGCTGGACCATGGACCGTCTCGTCGAGGCCGGGTACGCCTGTGCGTGGATTCGCTATCGCACCGAAGTCGAACTCGGGTACAACAATGGTGGCCCGCTAGTGAGGGACGCCCGACAGGGTCGTGAAATGTTCAACCGGTCGCCCCTTGAGTATGAGGACGAGATCGCCATCATCGAGCACTTCAACGCAGATCCGCGGTTTTCCGGCGTCGGGTTGATCGGCATGAGTCACGGCGGCGAGATGGTCATGAAGATTTGCTCGGAGTATCACGGGGCGCTCGTCGGCGTGGCCAGCGAACCCGCCTCACATGAATACCTTGCTCTGAATCCGGACCACACGGCCCCGATGAATGAAGAAACGCACATGCGCAACATCGAAGACATGCAAATGGCGGAGGTCGAGAAGGTACGAGGCCGGATCGACATGGATATCGCTCGCGCCAGGGTGGCCGGCATTCAAACTCCAATCCTTGTGATGGGACGCGATACCGACCACCTGCAGGGCATTTTCAGGACTACCTATGACATGTTGGCCGAAGCAGGCAAAGATTGTGAATGGGTGTCGTGGGATCATGATCTGCACGGTTACGTGTACCCGATGCGCGGAGCCGACGGCGAATACGAGGTCAATGACGTTCAGCGCCAGGCTGTGGCGGGGGTCATCGTCTACCTTGATCGATACATGAAGTGATCGATCGGGTACCCAGAGGGGTAAAGGTCCTGATCGGCGCCATTTTCCTGTCACGAGTCGGACAAGCCGCGCTTGTGACGATTGTCGGCCTACAGATCTATCAGATCACCGGACGAGAACTCGACCTTGGTCTTCTTGGCCTGGTGCAGTTCATTCCGGTCTTCTTCTTGTCGCCGGTGGCCGGGTTCCTGTCCGATCGTTTTGATCGACGCAAGGTGTATGCGTTTGGGCTGATTGCGCAGATGCTGGTGTCGCTCGGTCTGGTCATGTACTCCTTGTCCGAGCCGACCAGCGTGGCCCCTGCTTTTGTTCTCATGGGCCTTTTTGGAGCCGGTCGGGCGCTGGTGGCGCCGTCTGGTTGGGCGTTGCCGTTCGACTTGTCGCCACCGGGTGTTGTGAGCAGGGTGGTCGCTATCCGATCCGGGTCGTTCCAGGTCGCGACGATCGTTGGCCCCATCGCTGCCGCGGTTCTCTACGAGCGGAACTCGGCCCTCCCGTACATGGCGGCGGCCATCTTTTACGTGGCGTCCATGGGCGCTCTGTTCTACGTGCCGAAGCCGACAACGATGAAGATGAGCCAGGCAACGACGCCCCGAGCTGCCATTCGGGACGCCTTTGAAGGATTGCGGTTCATTCGACGCACTCCCACGGTGCTCGGCATCATGACGCTTGACCTGTTTGCGGTGCTGCTTGGAGGAGCGGTTGCCTTGCTTCCGGCTATCGCCGACGAACGTCTCGGAGTGGGAGTTGTCGAGTTCGGGTGGCTACGAGCATCGATTGCCATCGGCGCGCTTGGCATGGCCACCATCCTGGCAGTCCGTCCGATGAGACGACATGCGGGCCCGAAGATGCTGGTGGCCGTCTTCATATTTGGACTTGCCACGATCGTGCTCGGCCTGACTACCAACTTTGTGGTCGCCCTGGTGGCTCTGGCCGTACTCGGGGCCGCCGATGTTGTTTCGGTGGTGGTCCGTTCCTCGGTGACTCCGCTCGCCACGCCTGAGCATATGCGTGGCCGGGTTCTGGCGACTGAGAGCGTGTTCATTGGCGGGTCCAATGAGTTGGGTGCCGTCGAGTCCGGATTGGTCGGCCAATGGCTTGGTGCGTCGCTGGCGGTGACTACCGGCGGGATCGGGACGCTTCTGATCGTCGTTCTCTGGTGGAGACTCTTTCCGGCATTGCGCGGGATTGACCGTGTCCAGGACGTGGTACCCGAGGTCGTGGGTGGGACTCAGCCACCGTCCTAGCGGTTGGATGACCGCCAGCCCCGATACCGGCACGCGAGGCCCACTCATGTGTAGTCTCGCAAACCATGGCAGATCCGAGAATCGAAGCAGCAATTTCACATTGGGCACCCCGTTACGTTGAGAATGGTGTGCCGGTCGGCGACTTTCTGGAAGTAACCGGTTCGATCGACTCGTGGGACGAATGGTGCGCGGCCTGGTCGGCGCGTGGTGCGATTCACGAGGCCGAAGGGGACCGGGCGCTGTCGCAGGGGCGGACTCGCAGCGCCGCAGTCCATTTCAACACCGCGGCGGTTTGCTACCACTTCGGGAAGTTCTTGTTCACTCACGACCTCGTTCAGATGAAGGCCGCCCATCAGGATGCCATTCGGGCCCATCGCAAAGCACATCCGCTGTTTGCCGAACCGGTCGAACGACTTGAGATTCCGTTCGGTGACGGCCCGCCGCTCGTCGGCAACCTTCGTAAGCCAATTGGCATCGAGAACCCACCGATCGTGCTCATGATGCCTGGTCTGGATTCTGCCAAGGAAGAACTCTCGACCAACGAACAGTTCTATCTCGATCGGGGCATGGCCACGTTCACGATGGATGGGCCAGGACAAGGCGAGTCGGAGTTCGATTACCCGATCACCCCGACCTATGAGGTGGCGGCTGCTGCCGCCATCGATGTGCTGGAGGCGAGGGACGATCTCGATACGGACCGTCTCGGGGCGTGGGGGGTCAGCATGGGCGGCTTCTATGTGGTTCGGGCTGCTTGTTTCGAGAAGCGGATCCAGGCTTTGGTTTCCCTGTCGGGGCCGTTCCGGGTGGTGGACTCTTGGGACATCCTTCCGCCGATGTCGCTGGAGACGTGGCGGGTTCGAACTCATTCCGAAACCCTTGATGAAGCGTATCCGAAGGCTGAACTGCTGGATCTCACCGAGGTCATCCATCAGGTCACCTGCCCGGCCTACATCATGGGGGGAGATCAGGACCGGATCGTCCCACCGGCGGCAGCTCGCGAGATGGCAGAGGGTATTACCGGTCCGGTCACCCTGAACATCATCAAGGGGGGCAACCACGTGGCGTCGAACAAGGCGTATCTGTACCGTCACGATGCCGCCGACTGGATGGCCAGGCAACTTGGGGCCAGAGGCTGATGTCTGAGCTGGTCGCGGTCCTCGGGGTTCCTCACAATCCGCTCCTCAAGCGAGCCATGGAGGCGGGGATAGATGAAGACCTACGCGCCACCCATGAGAACTTTCAGGACTTTCGAGGACGTCTTGAGGACGCCCGGCCTGACGTCCTGATCATGGTCGGCTCAGACCACTTCCGGAAGTTCTTCTATGACAACTCACCGGCGTTCATGATCGGCAAGGCGTCCCGGTTTCAGGGAACCCACCCCAACGAGATCAGGACGTTCGGGCTCGATCCGATGGAGGTGCCAGGGGACGTCGAGATGGCCACATCACTGTTGGGTACCGAGTACCTCAACAGCGACTCCATCGACTTCGGTTTTTCGAATGAGTGGTTGATCGACCATGGATGGACGGTCCCGCTGTGGTTCCTGCGACCCCAGTACGACATCCCTATTGTCCCGATTCACTCGAACACCAATATGCCACCGTTGCCCGGACCGCGTCGGTTTGCCGCTCTCGGTCAATACCTTCGAGAAACCATTGCCACCGATGGAGCCGACAAGCGGGTTGCCATCATTGCCACGGGTCACCTCGCGACCGACATTGGCGGTCCCCGCCAGTTCCTCGGTGGAGATTCGCCGGATCCTGAGTTCGATGCCGACGCGGTGGCGTGGATGGCGAGTGGGGATATCGATGTTGCCATCGAGGGTTGTCAGTTCGACAGACTCGCGTCTGCCGGCAATGTCACGTTGCAGTTTCTCAATTTGCTCGTCGGGCTGGCGGCCGCCAATCGGGCCCCGGACTTCGCAGAGGGCACGGCTTCGCGATTTGCGCCCGGTCCGTTTTTCTACTGGGACATGAAGGACCAATCATGAGCCGGTTCGACATCAATAAGTTCATGATGTTTGTGGATGGGACGACTGAAGCGCTCAACGAATTCTGCAACGATCGGGAAGGTTTCGTCGCCGGGTGGGTTGGGGCCGCGGAAGAATCTGTGCGGCCGGTCCCATACGGCGGATCCTTGTCTAGCGACGAGCAAGCCGCCCTGGCCGGCCTCGACGTTGGGAAGTTGTACGAGATGGGAGCACATCCATACATCCTTTTGCATTTCGCCAGGGCCGTCGAGGTGGACTTCAACGGAGTCGCCTTCCCCGACTTTGATCGCGCATACAAAGAGGCCGTCACACCGCACGGCTACCCCAACTTTGCGACGTAGCCATGGACGGCCGGGAGAGCGCTCTCATCGTTGCGGTACCCGCGGCCGAGAGAGTGGTCGGACTCCTACGAGACAACCTGGATAGTTCGGCGCCGCTCGGGGTTCCCGCTCACATCACCGTGCTCTACCCGTTTATGCCACCGGACCTGTTGAATGACGACGTGCTCGACGATCTGGCGACCATGTTCGCGCCGGTTCCAGCCTTTAAGTTGAGTCTGGCATCGGTTGGTTGGTTCGCCACCGAAGTGGTGTATCTGGTGCCGCAACCCCAGGCTGTCTTCAAAAGTCTCACCGCCATGGTCTGCCGGCACTGGCCGGAATGGCCCCCGTACGGCGGGTTGCATCCGGATCCGACTCCACACCTTACGGTCGGCGACAGCGAGGATTATTCGTCGATGGTCGAAGCTGCCGCGGCTATCGAGGCACTGCTCCCCGTCGAAACGACCGTCTCTGAGGTCGACCTGATCGCCGGAGATGCCACTCCCGGCTCCTGGGCCCGGATCGCCAGCTTCACCCTCGGCGTTGGGTAGCCAGTCTCGCTAGCCAGGACTGGGATCGGAGACACATGGTGCTTCCTCCCTATCCATTGGTGCGACTCTCGGGAAGTGCGTTTGGGGGAAGCTTCTTCAAGGGAAGTGCCTTCGGGCTGGTCGCCCGACGCTTTCAGGGTGGTTCGGGTTTGTTGGTGTAGGTGTGTCCGAGTCGGCTGGTCCATTGGTGGTGGCCGTTGGGGAGTCTCGTGTAGGTCCATCCGGCTTGGTGTTTGATGCGG
>CAJQPD010000128.1 GCA_905480085.1 uncultured Acidimicrobiia bacterium | reverse complement strand
CGATGCCGGCCTGGGTGATACCGTGATAGGCGTTGTGCATCACCAACAATCCGGCGTTCCCGGTCACCATTTGACTGATCTGCCAGGCGACGTCGTTGGCTTCCGAACCTGAGTTCACGAACAAGCACACGTCGAGCTGGTCGCCGAGTGTGGCGGTCAGCCGGTCCGCGTATTCGACGGCGTTGTTGTACAGATAGCGGGTGTGGGTATTGAGGGCGGAGAGCTGACGGGATACCGCCTTGACGACGTGGGGATGAGAGTGGCCGACAGTCGGAACGTTGTTGTAGAAGTCGAGGTATTGGCGGCCGTCCGCTCCGTATAGCCAGACGCCCTTGCCGCGCTCCAGATGGAGAGTCTCCTTGTAGAAATGTGGCGACCGCTCGCCCATCACTCTCTCGCGATCGGCCCGCAACTGAACGCTGTCGACACTGCCATCGATCGGCATCGGAAACCGGAGCGCCCTTCGCAGGCCGATTCTCAGATCAGAAGCGGCGGAATTGACCCGTTCCAGCTGCGACCATATCTGCTCTTCGTGATCGAAATAGGCCGGGACGTCGGGCCAAAGAGCTTTGCGGCCGGCCACGATGGCGGTGGTCATCGCCATGCGACCAAGAACGAGGTCAATCAGCACATCAACTTCATCTTCCTCAAGTGGAAGCACCGCGTCGTAGCCAACCGCCACATCAAACAAACCCTCGGGTGCGAGCGACGGGCGTCCGGTGAGGTCAATGGCGACGGCCAGTTCCATGATCAGCGGGGCGTAGACGATGTCGCCAAAGTCGATGATGCCCGCGATGTCAGTGGGGCGAGCCGGATCGACTACCAGGTTTCCGGTGTGGGCGTCCTGATGGACGACCTGATGGCGCATGCGGGCGGTCCTGGGGAGCGTTTCTTCGCGCATTCTCCCGAGGATCTCCTCGACGGTGCGGCGGACCCCGGGGTCTGGAATATGCTCGGTGTATGCCAATAGCTTGGGCATGTGAGTCATGGCCCACGGATGCTCCTGATCGGCGGCGGAATGAAAGAACCCTCGCAATGCCAGATCGAGTCTGGCGAGCATCGAACCGCTACTTCTGCGCATGGCAGGCGTGTCGAGTTCCGGATGGGTCCGGATCATGTCGCCAGCCACAAAAGACATGAGGCGGACGGTGTAGCCCGTGCCGTCGGCATCTTGGCATACCGCGGTATCGCGGCCGTTGAGAGTCGGGAGGGCTCGGGGGACTGGCAGGCCCGGATCGCGCCGGGCGATGTGGTGAAGCGCCTTGGTCTGCAGGTCGATCACCCCGGGGTGTTCGTCCACATTGCACACCTTCAAGACATAGCTGCCTGCGGAGGTATCGACCCGGGCATTCTGGTCGCGCTCGCTGTCGAGGCCGGTCAGTTGTCCGTTTAGCCCGTAGGATTCCAACAGCACTTCGGCGAGCAGATCGAGTGATAGTTCCGGCGGGTTGCGATCCATAAATTTCACGCGGCGACTCTTCTTTCGGTTCGCCAGGACGTTAGCCGCCTCGGTAGGCCCCGCTTTACGCTTTTTCGACGGGACCGTACGCCTCAAGTCTCCCACTGGCAGTCAAAACTTGGCCGACTGTTTTGGGGTCCGATCCAGAGATATTTGACAGCGAGTCCGCCACGGACGGCTGGGCAAATTCGGAGCGACATCCGGGTTGAATATCGATAGCCAGGCATTTCGTAGTCGGCATGGAATGCGATGAGCTTCAACTGGGCGGGGGTCAGTGAACCGAACGAGGGTGGGTTTCCTTCATACGCCCAACGACGACCAGTCCGGACGCGACGGTGAGTACCGCTACTGCTGCGATGGCGGTTCTCGCGTTGGTTGCGTCGGCGATGATCCCGGTCAGGACCGCTCCAACTGCAAAGCCTGCGTCACGCCATAACCTATAGGAGCCCACTGCCGACGCCCGCCAGGTCGGACGGGCCACATCTCCGACTGCCGCCAACAACGTGGGGTACACAAGGGCGGTTCCAATTCCAAGGATCAGACCGGTGACAATCCAGGTCCCGAACGACGAGCCGATTGCGATGCCGGCGATAGCGATTCCTTGCAAGCCCATGCCTCCGGCGATCATCCACTTTCGCCCGTATCGGTCGCTCATACCGCCGGTGACCAACTGTCCGAGTCCCCACACGGCGGGATACACCGCAGCCAGAATGCCGATCTGGGAAATCGACAGCCCGGCGCTGGCATAGAAAATAGGGAGTAGCCCCCAGGCCATTCCATCGTTCAGGTTGTTGACCAGGCCTGCTTGGCTGACCGCCGACAACGAACGGTCCCGGAAGCTGGTTTCGATGAACACGTCCCTGGTGGACATCTGCGAGTTGGCCGTGCCGGTGTGATTGGCGGCTTCGTGTTTGACGTGGGTGTGTGTTTCGCGGACTGCAAATACGGATAGACCCAAACCGAGTGCTGCGAACACCACGCCGAGGTAGAACGGCTCCGGGCGGAGGCCGGTGTTGGCGGCGATATAGCCGGTTGCCAAAGCTGCGGCGGACACCGCCAGGTAGCCAGCAGCTTCGTTGATGCCCATGGCCAGGCCTCGACGTTGAGGGCCGGCCAGGTCGATCTTCATGATCACCGTCGCCGACCACGACAGTCCCTGGTTCATACCGAGGAGAACGTTGGCGGCAATGATCCAACCCCAGGTTGGTGCCCACATCAACAGAAACGGGATGGGCAGGCCGATGAGCCATCCAGCGATCAGCACAGGTTTTCGCCCGAACCGATCTGACCAGGTTCCCGCAAAGAAGTTGGTGGCTGCTTTCACGAGGCCGAACGCCACGATGAATGTTAGAGCCGTCGTGAATCCGCTCAAGCCGAACTCCGACTTGGCCAGCAATGGGAGCACGGTGCGCTCCTGGCCGAGCATCCCACCTACCAGGGCATTTACCCCGACCAGCAGCGCAAACTGAGCCAGGTTGGCTCGTATTCCGAGTTCTACTCGTTTCATCGGTATCTGGCGATTTCCTCGGGTCCAGCTGTGGTGACGGCCAGAGTCTCGACTCCTGCCCTGGCGAGGAGGCTGGCGCCGGTCATGGCGCGTTGGCCGTGACCGCAGTGCACGACTGCTGGGAGTAGTTCTTCGGCGGGCATAAGAGTGAGCGCTCCGAGCTCTACATGCATGGCATCTTTGACGTGTCCTGCTTCATATTCGTTCTGCTGCCGGACGTCGAAAATTGAGGCGGTGGGATCAATGTGCGCGGCGTCCACGATGTCGATCGAGTTTAGGGCTCGGCCCGCGGCGATCCACGTGTCGAGGTCGATGCGGCCAGAGAGGTTTTCGAATCCAACGTTGAGCGCTTGGCGCACAAGTTCTCGCTCGTCCTGGCTGGCGTCGAGAACCACCACGACCGGTGTCTGTGCCTTGAGAACCCAGCCAAGCCAGGTTCCGAACTGGTCGCGAAGCTCGTTGGAGATTGACCCCGGGATGTACCCTTTCCCAAACTGGGCGATGGATCGGGCATCGACGATGGTTCCCCCGTCGGCGAGCACCTGGTCGAGACTGTCGATGTCAAGCGGTTTGAGTGTCGGGAGGTCTACCCCATAGATAGCTGGACCGGCCTGGTTTACAGGACGGAGAGTTAGGAAGTAAGGAGGGAAGGTACCGAGTCCGCCGATCAGAGAGCTGACGAATTCGTCTTCACTGCTGGCCAGTAGAACCGGGTGATGGGGTCGCTGACTCCCCATGGTTCTTGCCCCGGTTTCGGTCGCCGGTCCTGCGGAACAGAATGAACCTGCTCCGTGGGTTGGGTGCAGCTCGACCTCATCGGGTAACTCGTCGAACAGTCGTCGTACCGATCGATAAGCGCTTCGGGCCAGCGGGACTGTTAGGGCCGGCGATACAAGATCAGTCCGAGCCACTCCGCCTTCCATGAGTGTGCCGCCCGAAAACAGGGCAAGCGGTCGGTCTCCGTCGTTGAGGAGGTAGGCGACATGTTCGGGGGTGTGTCCCGGAGTTGCAATGACCGTTACCTGCAGGTCACCCACCGCCACATTCGTACCGTCCTCGACCGGCGTGTGGGGATACGCAAGATTGGCGGCGGCCGGGGCCAGCAAGTTGGCTCCTACGGCTATGAGTTCACGTGCCCCAGAGACAAAGTCGGCGTGGAGGTGAGTCTCAACCACATGCTTGATTTTGAGGCGACGCCGTTTGGCTGCTTCAAGGTACGGTCGGGGATCGCGTTCGGGATCGACTACCAGGCCGGACCCGTCGCCGAGGTCCACGAGATAGGCAGTATTGCCGAGGCCCGGATCGGCAATGGCGGTGATCTGCAAGATAACTCCGTTCAAGCGGTTGCTTGAACATAGCATAGTTCATTCAAGCATCTGCTTGAATGACAGTCATGATCGGATCTCGGCCTGCCAAAGATGCATTGTTCGACGGGTTCGCCAGGGTGGCAGCATCGTTGGGGTCGGGCCGGCGTCTTGAGATCGTTGATGTTTTGGCTCAGGCACCCCGGACCGTCGAAGATCTCGCGGCGGCCATTGGTCAGAGTGTGGCAAACACGTCGCATCATCTCCGGAGGATGGCGACCGATGGGCTCGTCGTTGGGGAACGTCAGGGGCGCCAGGTCCAATATCGACTGGCGTCTCATCACGTGCGTGACCTGTGGCGATCGGTGCAGGGGGTGGCTGCGGAACACCATGATGGTCTCGAAGAGAAGGTGGTGGCCTATCTGGGCGACCGGAACGAGATCATGGTCCTAGACAGGGAAGCCGCCCTTCAGCGGATGCAGGATCCCACCACCATCGTCATCGACGTCCGCCCCCTGGTCGAATACGAAGCGGGGCACCTCGCTGGCGCGGTCAATGTCCCCCCCGACCAGCTCGAAGTGTTGCTTCCGGGTCTTCCCGGTGGAGATGTCGTTGCATACTGTCGGGGACGTTATTGCTCATATGCTGACCAGGCGGTCCGATTGCTTGTGGCCGTCGGCCGCACGGCTTACCGAATGGAAGACGGTTACCACGATTGGGAATTCCCGGCCGGATGACCTCCATTGCAGGGACCCCCGAAACCCCGGAGAATCGTCAGACGCCGAGGTGGTTCTTCTTGGCTTCGTCGTCATGCCGGAGTTCGTCAGGGGTACCGGTCCAAACAATCTGACCGTGGGCACCCATGATGGCGATGCGATCGGCCAGTGATAGGGCCAACCCGAGATTCTGCTCCACGAGCAGAATCGAAAGGTCGGGGCCCTTGATCTCGAGCAATCGATCACGGATAGCCCCAAGGACGATCGGGGCGAGGCCCTCAGACGGCTCGTCCATCAGGAGCAGCGACGGGTTGGTCATCAGGGCTCGCCCGATGGCAAGCATTTGTTGTTCACCGCCCGAGAGATTGCGAGCGAAGCTACTGGCGCGTTCAGCCAGTCTCGGGAAAAAATCGAAAACCCGCTCAAGTGTCCAGAGGTCGGCAGAATGCCGGGGCGGGCGAGCAACCACATTGAGGTTTTCGACGACGGTCAGACTGCCAAAGACGTGACGGCCTTGCGGTACGAGGCCGATGCCAAGACGAGCGACTTCGAAACTTTCCAGACTGGTGAGTTCTTTGTCATCAAACTTGATGCTTCCGGAGCGAATCTCTGGTGGCCGAATACCGGCGATCGCACTCACCATGGTGGTCTTGCCCATGCCATTGCGGCCGAGAACAGACAGAACCTCGCCCTGGGCGAGCTTGAGATCCAGATCGTCGATGATTGAGGCGGTGCCATATGAACAAGACAGACCCGTGATTGACAGCATCATCAACTCTTCAAGTAGACGTCTTGGACCCGCTCGTTGGAGCGGATGTCATCCGGGTCGCCTTCGGCGATCATTTGGCCGTTGTCAAGCACCAGGACCCGTTCAACCAGTTCGAGGGCGATCTCCATATCATGCTCGATGAGTACGATCGTGAGATCGCGAGGCAGGTCTTCCACGAGTTCTTTCATGGTGCGACGTTCAGCCGCCGATAGTCCGGCGGCGGGCTCGTCGAGCAGAAGCACTTCGGGTTTGGTCGCCAGAGCCATGGCAATTTCAAGCTGCCTTTGTTGGCCATGTGACATCTCCGACACGACTGTGAATCGTTCGTCGGAAATGTGGAGCTGGTCCAATGCCGATGTGATGCGGTCATCGATCCAACCGCGGATCCGTAATGGCCTCCAGGAATGGAAGCGGGTCGCGCTCCGAGCCTGAGCAGCGATTGCCATGTTTTCTTCGACGGTGAGTGCCTGGAACAATTCGGTTATTTGATAGGTTCGGCCGAGACCCCGTTGCGCTTTCCGGTTGGGATGGGCTCGCGACGTGTCGGCACCAAAGAGGTGCACCCGACCGATGGTCGGGCGCACCTCTCCGGAGATGGCTTTGAACAGGGTCGTCTTTCCGGCCCCGTTCGGTCCGATAACAGCCCACCGACTCCCACGCTCAACGCGCAGGGTCACCCTATCAACGGCCGTCACGCCGCCAAAGCGGACCGTGACGTTGTCGACGTGAAGGATCGGTGAAGCCGTAGTCATCCGTTTAGCCTCCTGCGTTGCCCTGGAAGTCCCGGGAGTACACAGGCTGCTGCAGGTATTCATCAGCCGTCATCGGCCAGAACTGGTCGATGTTTTCGAAGGTGTCGATCACGATATTCCAAACCCGGCCATCATCGCGAACGACGACCTGACGGATGTAGATGTCGTAGATGGGGTTTCCGTAGTCATCGAGCTTTGAAGGACCGAACGGGGTAGACAGTTCGAGGCCCTTCATCATGTCGAGGGCAGCTGCCTTGTCCGATATATCACCGCCCATGGCCTGGATTGTTTCGTCGATGTACTGAGCAGCCGTCCATGTGGCGGCGGCGTAATACGACGGGAGTCGCCCGGTCGCCGCGTCGAACAACGCCACGAATTCCTCAGTCTCCGGGGCCTCTCTACCTTCTGCCCAGTGACCTGACGAAATCATTCCCTCGACCTGATCGGTCGGGATGTTGCGAATATTCGACACGTCAGCCGTGACCTCACCTGCCAGGATCGGAATCTCCTCCTTCAGGCCGAAGTCAGACCAGTTTTGGAAGAAGTCCGAGACGCTTGCGCCGACCTCGAGCACGAAAACAGCATCCGGGGTGAATCCGTCAAGCTGGGTCACGTAGGTGCCTAGGTCGGTCGAACCCAGGGGGTTCCATAGCTGCTCATTGGGGTCGATTGTTCCACCGGCTGCGGTGAACACTTGTGTGAAGCCACCGCACATTTCCCAACCGAAGGCGTAATCGGTGCAGATTGATGCGGCGCTGGTGTAACCCTGGTCGAACGCCCACTGCCCGAGGACGTGGGAGGTCTGACTTGACGTCCAGCCACCAGCCCTGGTGAAGTTCGGATACAGGGTGCGTTGGGTCAGATCGTCGGCTGAACCGATGGGAGACATCATGATGACGTCCGGGTTGTCGGCGAGTCGTTCCGCAAGGGCTGCCGTTACATTGGCGAGCAGCTCTCCAACGATGATGTCAGCGCCGTAATTGTCAACGAGCTCATCAACCTTCTGGAGGGCGGTGTCAGGGTTGCCGGCGGTGTCTTCGATCCGGAATTCGACGGTACATCCGCCGATTTCCATCGGGTGGTTCGCCCAATACAGCTCGAATCCGTCTTTGGCGTCGGTACCCGAGGCAGCCAGGCCACCGGTCAGTGGTTGCAAGACGCCAATCCGGATCGGCTCGTCGCACATAAAATCAGCCATCGTGGTGTCTGAGGTGCCAGCAGTGGTGTCGGGCGTGTCACCTGCTGGGGCGGTCGTGGTGCTCGTAGTGGTTTCGGCGGTCGTGTCATCGCTGGCGCCCGGGTCCGTACATGCCGAAAGCAGCATGACAAACACGGCTAGCCAAGCTAATAACCGTTTTGCATTTTTCATTCGTCCTCCTGGTTGCTCATTGTGTTGACTGAGGTGTTAACGAAACTTCCGGTTGGCGTCGGTTCCATACATCTGAGATGGCGCCCACCAGCCCGCGTCGAGCGAAGAGAACGACCACCACGAAGATCAAGCCCATCAGCGTCGGCCAGCGGTCGACATAGATACTGACAATGTTCTGGACCGCCACGATGATGAAGGCACCGATCATCGGGCCGATCAAAGTGCCGACTCCACCGAGGATTGCTTCCAACACCCCGATTGCCGAGGCCGCCAGCACGACCGAGGATGGGCTGATGAATCCGTTTAGGTACACCAGCAAGATGCCTGCGATCGTGGCAAAGAATCCGGCGAGCAGGAACACATACAGCTTCTGGGCAGTGGTGTTGTACCCGAGCATCCGCATGCGGGTCTCGCTTTCGCGCAGGCCTTTGAGGGACGCACCAAAAGGGGACTTGACGATGA
>CAJQPD010000127.1 GCA_905480085.1 uncultured Acidimicrobiia bacterium | reverse complement strand
CGGTCGACCAGGGTTTGAGGTCCTTGGAAAGCCCACTCCATCGGCACCTGCTAGTCGAGCAACATGCCGATCAGCAGGGCAGTTCCGTCGGTGTTAAGCAGTCGGTCGGCGATTGCATCGCCGGTGATCGCCAGGGTTCCTTTCATGGTTTCAACAATACCGCGAGCCAGATCATCGAGTACCGGCTGTTTGGCGCGGTTCGCCGATTGAGAATCTCGTCAGTCATCTTGTAATCTTCCGCCTGATGAGTTGGTCGGCTGAGACAATCAAACGTGCCCATGACATCGTGGCCCGCTACCCCGAACCCCGCTCAGCGGTTATGCCCTTGCTGTATCTCGCTATGCGGCAAGATGGCTACCTCACAGCCGACGGCATGAAACAAGTTGCCGAACTCGTTGGCATCACCCCAGCCCAGGTCCAGTCGGTCGCCACCTTCTACGTGATGTTCAAAACCGAGCCCAAAGGCAAGTACCTCATCTCAATGTGCACGTCGATCTCCTGCTATCTGATGGGAGCCGATGATGTATTGCACGCCATCGAGGAATCCTCCGGTGTTCCAGCTGGTGAAGCCGACGATGAAATCGGCGTTGAGCATGCCGAATGTATTGGTGCGTGTGGGGGCGCTCCGGCCTGTCTCGTGAATTATGAGTTGATTGAGGGTCTGACAGTCGAGAAAGCCAAAGAGTTGGTTAAATGGCTTCGAGATGGAAAGCCAGAAACCATCAACGGAGATGAGCTCCAGACTCTCTTCGGGAGCGTGACCAGTTTCGATTGGGCCATCAAGGAAGAAAACGCCGCGATCGGACCGTACCCGGCGTTTCCGGTATTTGGCACCGCTGCTCAAAACACCGACGCTCTCGAACCTGGCCGGGGCGCCTAGTGGCCTACCCGCTGGTCGTGACGAAACGGATGATGGAACATCCGACCGACTCCCACACGATGGAGCGCTACGAAGCGACCGGCGGATACGTTGCAGCTCGCCAATCCATCGGCCAGACCCGCGAAGAACTCGTCGAACTGGTCAAGGCCTCCGGGTTGCTGGGACGAGGGGGAGCGGCATTCTCGGCGGGCCTGAAATGGTCGTTTCTGGCCCCGGCCCGTCCGGCATATCTGGTCGTCAACGGCGACGAATCAGAACCAGGAACCTTCAAGGATCGTCAACTCATGGAGCGAGACCCCCACCAGATTGTCGAGGGAATGATCATCGCTGCGAAGGCCAACGAGGTGCACGACTCGTTTGTGTACATCCGGGGCGAATACCCCAAGCCGGCCCGTCGCCTTCAGCAAGCCGTGGCCGAGGCCTACGCCAAGGGCTACCTGGGTAAAGGGATATTCGGGACGGACTACGACCTTGAACTGACCGTCCATCTCGGGGCGGGTGCATACATTTGTGGAGAAGAGACCGCTCTGCTCAACAGCCTCGAAGGCCGGCGCGGCGAGCCCCGACTCAAGCCGCCCTACTTTCCGGCCGCCAAAGGGCTGTACATGAAGCCCACCATCGTCAACAACATCGAGACGATCTCCAACCTGCCCCACATCATCAATCAGGGCAGTGAGTGGTTTGCCGGCCTTTCCGACTCGGCCGATACCGGAACGTTCATGATGTCGATCTCGGGCCACGTGAACAAACCCGGCAATTATGAACTCCCGCATGGACTGACCTGGCGGGAGGTCATCTATGACGTGGCGGGTGGAATTCGAAACGGCAACGAACTGAAGGCCTGGGTTCCTGGCGGAGCCTCAGCTCCTTGGTTCGTGCCAGAACTTCACCTCGACAAACCTGTCACGAAGGAAGCCTGTGCCGCCGATGGTTCGATGCTCGGGTCAGGTGCCATCATCGTGATGGATCACACGACCGACATGGTTGGAGCCGCTGAACGCCTGGTGGCGTTCTTTGCAGAAGAGTCGTGTGGGCAATGTACTCCGTGCCGGGAAGGCACCACCTGGCTCGACATGATCCTCCAACGAGTGCTCAATGGCGCCGGCCGGGACGCTGACATCGACCTTCTGCTCGATGTGGCAGACAACATCTCGGTCGGCCTGGGTTGGCCACCGAAACAGACCACGATTTGCCCGCTGGGACCCTCGGCGGTCTCGCCAGTTATGTCGCTGGTCCGTCACTTTCGCGATGAAGTCGAAGCGCATATCGCCAGCGCTCCTCACGCCGGTGGTCAAGGCGTGTCGGTCAGCATTCGGGGGATCGCATGAGTGACCCGCTCGTCAAGATCACGATCAACGGGGTTGCTCACCATGTGCCGGGGCACTCAGTTCTCATCAAAACTGCTGAGGACCTTGGAACCTACATCCCGCGCTTCTGCTGGCATCCCCGCATGGCGCCCGTTGGCATGTGCCGGATGTGTCTCGTCGAGATCGAGGGCCCGCGCGGCGTGATGCTTGTGCCATCGTGCACCACGCCTATTCATGACGAGATGATTGTCCATACGGAGACCGATACAGTCAAGAAGGCTCAAGAGGGCGTCCTCGAATTCTTGCTGGCCAACCATCCGCTCGATTGTCCGGTATGCGATCGGGGCGGGGAGTGTCCGCTCCAGGATCAGACCATGGCATATGGTCCCGGCGAGTCGCGCTTCGTCGAAGAGAAGCGCCATTACGAAAAGCCGATTCCCATTTCTGACCTGGTCATGCTTGACCGCGAACGCTGCATTCTTTGCGCCCGCTGTACCCGGTTCTCCGACGAAATCTCCGGTGACCCGCTCATCGAGTTCATGGATCGGGGAAACAGCACCCAGGTCAACACGTTCACCGAAGAACCGTTCGCCTCGTACTTTTCGGGCAACACGGTCCAGTTATGTCCGGTGGGAGCCCTCACTGCCAGCCCCTACCGATTCCGAGCCCGCCCATGGGATCTGCGGGTTATCGGATCGACTTGCACCGTGTGTAGCGCGGGCGACTCGATCAGTGTCCACGCCTCTCAGAACGAAGTCCTGCGGTACCTCGGGGTGGACAACGATGCCACCAATCATGGATGGCTGTCGGATAAGTGCCGGTTCGGGTTCGAATACCTCAACAGCGATGACCGCCTGACGACGCCGCTGGTACGAGGAGCAGACGGTGAATTCGCCGAAGCCAGCTGGTCTGAAGCTCTTGGCCTGGTAGCCGAGAAGCTCACGGCGATCGTTACGGACCACGGCCCGCAAGCCGTGGCCGGACTCGGCGGCTCCCGAGGGACGAACGAGGACGCCTACGCATTCTCCAAGTTCATGCGAACCGTCGTCGGGTCGGGTCATATCGACTCTCAGATGGATGACGGGCTCAATCCCCAGTTGCTCGCCGCTCTTTCAGGCAAGGGCCTAATCGGCGATCTTGAGCATGCAAAAACCATTCTCCTGTGGGCAGCCGATCTCAAAGAAGAACACCCGACCCTTTACTTGCGAGTCCGCCGGGCCGCCCAAGAACTCGGTGCCAAGCTGATCATCGTCCATCCCCGGCGTACCGGACTGGACGATCGGGCCACCTTCAAGTTCGGGTACAAGCCTGGTGATGGCGGTCGGGTCCTCAGCGAACTGATGGCGGGCCAGGGCGAGTATGCCGCGGCGCGGGCAGCTCTCAGCGAGGGACCGGTCGTGGCGATCGTGGGTCGGACCGGCCTGACGGAGTCTCCGGTTCTTGCCGAATCGGTAGCCGCCTTCGCCCGGGACCTTCCCAACGCTTCGGTCCTTCCGATCGTGAGGCGATCCAACACGTATGGGGCGCTCGACATGGGTCTTGCCCCCAACCTGCTGCCTGGACGGGCTGGGATCGGTTCGCCAGGTTGTGCCAACCTCGAGGCGACCTGGGGAGGACTCCCCACCAAAGCCGGTTACGACGCAGCGGCCATTGCCACAGGCATCGATGAAGGGTCGATCAAGGGGGTCATCCTGCTTGGGGCCGATCCCGTCGCTGACATGCCGAACGGCCTTGACCTGACCGCCCCGGATTTTGTGGTGGCCATAGACCTCTTCCTGACGGAGTCCTCCTCCCAAGCCGATGTGGTGTTTCCAGCGCTCGGTTTTGCCGAAAAAGAAGGAACCGTCACCAACCTCGAAGGACGGGTCCAAAAGGTCAATCGGGTGGTTCCCGGACCGGGCCAAGCGCGCGAGGACTGGTCGATCCTTGACGACCTCGCCGCCCGGATGGGCAAGCCGATGGGTTTCGCCTCGGCTGAAGCGATTTCCAAGGAGATTGCCCACGTCGCCCCGGCCTACGAGTCGGTCACCTGGGACCTCGTCACGTGGGATCATCCGGATGGAGCCGTCGTCCCGGTCGTCGCCGAGCGGTCACCACTCGAGTACGTGCCGGTCGTCAGCTCGACGAGTAGTACGCCTAGCAAGAGTGAATTTGTCCTCCACTCGGCTCGCACCATGTACGACAACGGCGTCATGTGCCAGCAAGGTCCAAGTATTGGCAAGCTCGCCCCCGGCGCAGCCGCCTACCTGAACCCTGACGATGCCGAGCGGCTGGGCGTGGTCGACGGCGATCTCGTCAGAGTCGCTTCGACCAATGGCCAGGGTGACCTTCCGGTAGTCATTGATTCCTCGCTCACCGACGGCGTCGTGTACGTCCCGTTCAATCAGCCGGGCGGGCCCCGTTTCGGATCTGACCTTGATGTATCGGTGGTGAAGCTCTGATGGACTGGTGGGACGTTCTTCTTGCTGTAGTCCGGGTGGTGGGAGTATTCGCCCTGCTCATGGTCGTGACAGTTCTTCTGGTGTGGATCGAGAGGAAACTGGTCGCCGATATGCAGAATCGTCTTGGCCCGATGCG
>CAJQPD010000126.1 GCA_905480085.1 uncultured Acidimicrobiia bacterium | reverse complement strand
CGCAACGTCGACGGTCAGGTGATCATGTACGCCGACCAGGTAACCGATTCCATGCGGATAGCCATCAATGAGACGCAGCGCCGTCGGGCAGTGCAAGCTCGGCACAACGAAGAACACGGGATTGATCCTCACACGATTCGTAAGAAGATCTCAGACATCCTTGAGCTGCTCCAGAGCTCTGATTCTCCGTCCATCGACCGACGGTCCCGCGAGTTGCAGCAGCGTGCACCGCTCGACTTGGAAGGCGACGATCTCGAACGCCTTATCAGAAGCCTCGAGGAAGAGATGCACGAGGCGGCAACCGACCTTCGGTTCGAGTATGCCGCTCGGCTTCGGGATGAAGTCAACGAGTTGAAACGAGATCTGCGCCAGGATCAGGAAGCAAAGCGTTGACATGTCCGAGGATCGACTTCTGGACATCGGTGCCCGCGATCTCGTAATTTGCGCGTCCTGTACAATCGGTCGTCGTGTCTGCTAATTCCATTTCTATTCGGGGCGCCCGTGCCCACAACCTGAAAAACCTGTCACTGGAGCTACCTCGAGATCAGCTCATCGTGTTTACGGGCCTAAGCGGCTCGGGGAAGTCGTCCCTGGCATTCGACACCATCTATGCCGAAGGGCAGCGACGATATGTTGAGAGTTTGTCGGCCTATGCCCGACAGTTTCTCGGACAAATGGATAAACCCGACGTCGACTTCATCGAAGGTCTGTCTCCGGCTATCTCGATCGATCAGAAAACCGCCAGCCGCAATCCGCGCTCCACGGTTGGGACCGTCACCGAAATTCACGATTACCTCCGGCTCCTCTGGGCACGAATCGGCGTCCCACACTGTCCGAATGACGGAACTCCTGTCAAGCGCCAGTCGCCGGAACGCATCGTTGATCAGATCCTGGCGATGCCCGAAGGCACCAAGTTTCAGATTCTCGCGCCGGTCGTGCAGGGTCGAAAGGGCGAATACGAAAGCCTGTTGGGAGATCTGGCCCGAGACGGGTATGCCAGAGCCATCGTCGACGGCGATGTTGTTGACCTCACCGAGGACATCAAACTCGATCGCTATTTCACTCACACCATTGAGGTCATCGTCGATCGGCTTGTGTCGAAGGAGGGCATCAAACGAAGGCTGGCCGCTTCCGTAGAGACCGCTCTCCGCCTCGCCGACGGCGTTCTCATCGTCGCCACTGATGACGGCCGCCACCCCTACTCGCAAGCCCTTAGTTGTCCGGCGTGCGGGATTTCATTCGAAGAGTTACAGCCAAGAAACTTCTCGTTCAACAGCCCGTACGGGGCTTGTACCGCTTGCTCAGGCATCGGCACCCGGTTCCAGGTCGATCCAGAACTTGTGATCCCCAATCCGGAACGCTCCATCGTTGACGGTGCCATCGCCCCTTGGAACGGCCACCGCGGCAAGTACTTCCAGCGACTCCTTGAGGGATTGGCGGTGGAGTACAAGTTCGATGTCACCGCACCCTTTGGGACCCTGTCCAACAAGGCGAAAGACGTCGTTCTGTCTGGAAGCAGTGACGAACGTATCAAGATTTCGTACGCCAACCGGTTCGGCCGTCAACGTGAGTATTACACCACGTACGAAGGGGTGCTTCCCTTCGTACGGCGCAAGCACGAAGAAGCCGAATCAGACGGTGCCCGGGAGTTCTATCAAGACTTCATGCGGGAGGTCCCATGTTTGACGTGCGACGGTAGTCGATACAACCCCGTCTCAAGGGCAGTGACGGTCGGTGGTCGTAGCATCGCGGAAGTCTCAGCTGAAGCCCTCGGAGACGCGTACAAGTTTGTCTGCGAACTCGAACTCGACGAACGGCAGGTGGTGATCGCCGAACGAGTTCTCAAGGAGGTTCGTGAACGACTTTCCTTCCTCATCGATGTCGGCCTCGACTATCTGACCCTGGGCCGCTCGGCCGCCACGCTGGCCGGGGGAGAGGCCCAAAGGATCAGGCTGGCAACTCAGATCGGGTCGGGCCTCGTTGGCGTCCTCTACATCCTCGATGAACCCTCGATCGGACTCCACCAGCGCGACAACCAGCGCCTTATTGAAACCCTCCTTCGCCTGCGGGATCTCGGTAACACCCTCATCGTGGTTGAACATGATGAGGAAACCATCCGGATTGCCGACCACGTCGTTGATATCGGGCCGGGAGCGGGGGAGCACGGCGGCGAGATCGTCGTTCAGGGAACCCTCAAGGACGTCCTGGCGTGCGAGACCTCGATCACCGGCGACTATCTGTCGGGTAAACGAACGATCGCCATTCCCGGGATTCGGCGGCCCGGAAACGGTTTGGCTATTGAAGTTTTGGGGGCCGCTGAAAACAATTTGCAGGGCGTCGATGTGGCGTTTCCGCTTGGGGTCTTCACTGCGATCACCGGAGTCTCGGGGAGTGGCAAGTCGTCACTCGTTCAGACCATTCTGTCGCGTGGGTTGCATCAGGCCGTGTACGGGTCGCGGATTGCCCCTGGCAGGCATAAGCAGATCACCGGTGTCGAGCACATCGACAAGGTCATCAATATCGACCAATCACCTATCGGCCGGACGCCCCGATCGAACCCTGCGACGTACACCAAACTGTTCGACCAGATCCGAACGCTGTTCTCTGCAACGAACGAAGCCAAGGCACGCGGCTACAAGCCGGGCCGGTTCTCGTTCAACGTTCCGGGCGGACGCTGTGAAACGTGCAAGGGCGACGGGACCATCAAGATCGAAATGCATTTCCTCCCGGACGTTTACGTACCCTGTGAGACCTGCAAGGGTCGTCGATACAACCGCGAGACGCTGGAGATCAACTGGAAGAGTCGATCCATTGCCGACGTCCTGGAGATGCCGGTGGAAGAGGCACTTTCGTTCTTCACCCATCAGCCCAAGATCGCCCGGATCCTTCAGACACTCTTTGATGTAGGCCTCGGGTACGTGCGCCTCGGCCAACCCGCGCCAACCTTGTCTGGCGGCGAAGCCCAGCGGGTCAAGCTCGCTTCCGAACTCGGCAAGCGATCGACCGGGCGGACCTTCTACATTCTTGACGAACCGACCACCGGGTTGCATTTTGAGGACATCCGCAAACTTCTCGGCGTCCTGCAGAGGCTGGTGGATGCCGGCAACACGGTGGTGGTGATCGAACACAACCTTGATGTCATCAAGTCGGTTGACTGGGTGGTGGACCTCGGTCCCAACGGTGGCACCGGGGGTGGGACCGTTGTCGCCCAGGGCACCCCTGAGGAGGTTGCCGACGTGGAAGAGTCATTTACTGGGCAGTACCTCCGGCCATTGCTGTCGTGACCAACGAGTGGGACGATCTGGCGGATTGGTGGCGTGAGGAACTCGAAACTGATCCGACCTACGCCGAAGTGGTAGTCCCGCTGCTCCTGGCAATGCTCGACACCCGAACCGGCACCGTTCTCGATGTTGGCTGTGGAAACGGGCGGATCATGGGGGAGTTGGCCCTGGCTGGTTTGGAACCCGTCGGTTGCGACATCAACAGGTCTCTCCTCGCTGAAGCAGCCACATTCGGTCCGGTCATGCGGGTTGCGCTACCTGGATTACCGATCCGACAAGCTTCGATCGACGGCGCCGCCGTGGTGTTGTCGTTCGAGCATTTGGAGAACGAGATATTCTCCGAACTGGCGAGAGTCATTCGGCCTGGTGGATGGCTCGTGGCCGTCGCCAATCACCCGTTTATCACGGCGCCGGACTCTGCTTCGGTCATCGACCCGACCGATGGCGAGGCGTTTTGGAGACCGGGGAGGTATCTGGATGCCGGGTCGTCCATTGAGGACGCCAACGGGCAGCCCGTAACCTT
>CAJQPD010000125.1 GCA_905480085.1 uncultured Acidimicrobiia bacterium | reverse complement strand
TTTCGACTTCGGCGATCCGACGTTCTTTGATGCCGGTTCTTGTCGAAATCCACTCATCCGACGTGTCCATGATCGTCTCAAGATCGGCGTTCGACAGGATCGCAGGAGGAATGGCCTTCCCCCACCCGGTGATGGTTGCGTATCGCACTGGCTACTCCTCCAGGAAACTTGTTGGGTCGACTCTAGAGCGCAAGTCGGTCAACCGCAGCCTCAAGTGACGCCGGGTCATTCACAATGAGCACTTCTGCGTTTGGCGCCGACCGTTTCGCCATACCAGCCGTCACATCCCCGGGTCCCACATGCACGAAGATGTCGACGCCCGCCTTGGCCATATTCGCCAAAGACTCCTCAAAACGGACTGGCGACGTTAGTTGTTCAACCAGAGTGTCCCCCACCGACCCGACCAAGGGGGCGGCGGTCACATTTCCGAACACGTCGAATCGAGCCGTTCCAAAGGCTACGTCCTCAACGGCGGCGGCCAACTCCTGTGCAGCGGAAGCCATGAAAGGCGTATGGAAGGCCCCTGCCACATTGAGTTTGACCGCCCTCCTGACCCCGAGATCACGAGCGTTGTCGACCACCCAGTCGATGTCGGGTTCGCCACCAGCCACGACCACTTGACCGGGAGCGTTGAGGTTGGCAACCCACAGACGACCTCCGGATTGTCGCCGTTCGGTAGCGATCGCTTCGGCAACATCCGGGGCAGCCCCCAATAGGGCAGCCATAGCTGACGGCTCCCGGTCGGCCGCAGCAGCCATCGCCTGGCCTCGCTTGGCAACCAGTCGCAGACCGTCATCAAAACTCAGAACCCCGGCAGCGGTGAGTGCGGTGTATTCGCCAAGCGAGTGACCAGCTGCGGCGATTGGTGGAGTACGCACCCGTCTAGAGAAAGCCTCCCACTGAGCGAAAGCAAGGGCGTAGAGAGCCGGCTGAGCGTGCTCGGTCCGGGTGAGTGCGTCTTCGGGGCCGTTAAGACACATCTGCTTGAGGGACCAACCGAGCAGCTCATCTGCTCGATCTACGAGCAGATGAGGATCCGCTTCGAACAGGTGACTCCCCATACCGACGTATTGGGCACCCTGACCTGGAAAGAGCAATGCGTAATTCATGGAACACCTTCTTCGACTCGGCCGGGTTTGACCAGGTTACTCAGTGGTCCCGCCGTCGGTCGGGAGGGTTCGTCTTGTCTCGAACAGGTGTTTACACTCCCCCTCCCCATCAAGGTATTACCCATCGTGTCCATTCAGATTCCGACGCTCACTACCACCGAACTACCTATTCCCGAGCGATTCGGTCGTCTATACGATCTCGCCTACAACCTCTGGTGGAGTTGGGATGAGTCGGGAGCGGACCTTTGGCGAGCGGTTGATACACAACTCTGGGATCGGTACAGGAATCCGGTCGAAATGCTCGGAGCGGTCGACCGTGCCACCTGGCAACGTCTGGCCGAATCGGAATCCTTTGCCGATCAGTATGCGAACACAGTTCGACGTTTCGACGCATACATGTCAGCCAAGGACACCTGGTACGAGCGAAATCACGGGACCGGCGATACCTCCGTTGCCTATCTTTGCGCGGAGTTCGGCATTCATTCGTCGTTGCCAATGTACTCGGGAGGCCTTGGTGTACTCGCCGGTGACCACACGAAATCTGCCTCCGACCTCGGTGTGCCATTCGTCGGAGTCGGACTCCTGTACCGGCGCGGGTATTTCCGCCAGCAGATCGGTGCGATTGGTAGTCAACAGAACCTGAACCCCATCCTCGACATCGCCCGCCTGGCAGTCCGACCGGTGGCGTCGCCGACCGGCGGACATCTCAAGGTCTCCCTCGACTTTCCAGGGCGGGTCGTCAAAGCCGCCGTATGGGTTCTGTCCGTGGGGCGGGTCTCGCTGCTCCTCCTCGATACCGACATCATGGACAACGACCCGTCGGATCGACCGATAACCTCAATGCTCTACGTACGGGGCCGCGAAGCGCGCTTCTGTCAGGAATACGTTCTCGGCATCGGCGCCGTACGAGCCCTGCGAGCTCTGGGTATTGAACCCGCGGTCTGGCACGTCAACGAGGGCCACGCCGCCATGAGTCTCCTCGAGCGGATCCGTGAACATGTAGCCGGTGGCATGAAGATTGACGAGGCAGAGCGGGCGGTCCGTTCCAGCACATTTTTCACGCTCCACACACCTGTCCCGGCCGGAAACGAACGCTTCGATTTTGGCCTGGCCGAAAAGTATCTCGGGCACTGGCCCAACTCGGTCGGCGCAGATCTCGATCACCTCCGGCACCTGGCCAGCTCTCGTAAGGGTGACTCCACCATGTTCGACCTTGGCGCTCTGGGAATCGGGCTGGCGAGTTCGGTCAACGGCGTGTCGCAACGACACGGAGAAATCGTCGACCGTGATTGGTCCCACTTATTGACCACACCGGGATACGGCATCACGAACGGAGTTCATCCGGCCACCTGGCTAAGTCGACCCCTCAAGCGTGTGATCCGGGAAACGATCGGGGCAGATTGGTCGACCAGCCTCATCGAAGACCCCAAGACGGCCGATATCATCCGCGACTTGCCTGACCAGGAGGTCTGGGACGCCCACCAGAATCGCAAAGATGTACTCTCCACCTTCGCCCAGGGACGAATCCGGAGCCAGCTCGCCCGACACGGCGGCTCCCCCGACGAACTCCGCTCGGTCGACCGGATGATGCCTTCTGACCGTTTGACGATCGGTTTTGCTCGACGGTTCGCTACATACAAGCGGGCCACCCTCCTCTTCCATAACGTGCCATGGCTCCAGGCGATACTCACAAACCCGGATCGACCGGTCCAGCTGGTGTTTGCCGGAAAAGCTCACCCGGCCGACCAGGAGGGTCAGGCCCTCATCAAACACATCCATGAGTTGGCTCACTCACCCGAACTCAAAGGCCATGTGTACCTGCTTGAGGACTACGACATTCGGATGGCCAGGTTCCTCGTCCAGGGTGTCGACGTCTGGCTGAACAACCCTCGCCCTCCTGAGGAGGCCTCTGGCACGTCAGGGATGAAAGCGGCCATGAACGGCGTCCTCAATCTGTCAGTTCTTGACGGCTGGTGGATCGAAGGATTCAACGGAAAAAACGGCTGGGCGTTTGGACACGAAACAGATATCAGCGATCACGACAAACAGGACGCCGAGGATGCGATCGCTCTCTACCAGCTACTTCAGGAACAAATCGTCCCGTTGTTCTATGACCGCGACGACAGTGGCATTCCACTTGGCTGGGTGCAGCTCATGAAGGAAGCTATGGCGTCAAGTGCCGGCGACTTCTCGTCACATCGCATGGTCGCCGACTATGTATCAAAGGCGTACGTTCCGCTCGGTCTCTGAAGCCATCATCTCGCGAATCGACCGAACCGCCTGCCCGATGCGATGTTCGTTTTCCACGAGCGCAAATCGGACGAACCCTTCACCATGAGCGCCAAACCCCACCCCGGGCGAAACCGCCACATTGGCGTTTTCGAGCAGATGAACCGTGAAGTCGAGCGATCCCATATGCGAATAGGCCGGCGGGATCGGGGCCCAAACGAACATCGTGCCCTTGGGTTTCTCGATCACCCAACCAGCCCGATTGAGGCCATCAATGAGAATGTTGAGTCGTTTCTCATAGATGGCGTTGACCTCGAGGACGTGATCGTCACCCTCATTCAGGGCGATGATGGACGCAATCTGAATCGGCTGGAACGTGCCATAGTCGAGGTATGACTTGAGTTTGGCCAACGCACCAACCATTTCCCGATTCCCAAGAACGAAACCGACCCGCCAGCCGGCCATTGAGTGGCTCTTGGTAAGCGTGTATAGCTCGACTCCGACGTCCTTGGCTCCGGGCGCCTGCAAAAGAGAAGGTGGCCGATATCCGTCAAACGCGATATCTGCATACGCAAAATCATGAACCAGGAAGACGTCATGTTCCTTGGCAAAATCGACCAATCTCTCGAAGAAATCGAGATCCACACACACCGTGGTCGGGTTGTGAGGAAATGACGTGATGATGACCCTCGGCCGTGGCCAGCTATCAAGGAACGCCGCGGCCAAGGCGTCGAAGTATTCGTCTCCGGCCGATACCGGGACCCTGCGGACCTCAGCGCCGGCCAACAACGGCGCATACATATGAATGGGATAGGACGGTTCGGGTACAAGCGCTACATCGCCCTTCTGGACAAGCGTCCACATAAGGTGCGACAGACCTTCTTTGGCGCCGATCGTGCTGATGACTTCCGTTTCCGGATCGAGAGTGACCCCAAACCGACGTTGGTAGCGATCGGCGGCGGCCTTTCTCAGGTTGGGAATCCCGCGTGATTGCGAGTACCGATGGTTCTTACCGACCTGGGCGGCTTCACACAATTTGTCGACGACGATGTCCTGAGTGGGAATATCCGGATTGCCAAAGCCCAGATCGACGACATCTCGACCAGCCTGACGGGCTTCAGCTTTCAGCTGATTGATCTGGGCGAAAACATACGGCGGTAGGTTTCCTATGCGGCGGAACTCCAACAGATTCTCCTCGTGACAGGACCCACCTTAACGGGTCCTAGCTGGCGAAACGGTCCAGGATCTTGCGAAGCCTCGACGGCATGAGGTTCGTACCAAGGCCGACAAGGTTCTCGATCAAGGCCAGCACATCCTGGCTTCCATCCCAGTGTTCGGTTATGACGTCGCGACCCGCCGTCTTGATGAGGTGATTGAGTGAGTAGGCAATGAGGAGTAGATCGTCGGTCTGCCCGATCACCGGGATATCCGGGATGAGATCAAGCGGAGTCACCAGATAGGCGAGCGTGCCGACCATGAGCGCCTTCGAGCGAACCGGAACCCGGGGATCACGAACCAAACGTACGAGTAGCTTGGCGAGGTTCGGAAGCGCCAGTGCTCCTTCGAGCAGGATCGGTCCATAGCGCCGAAGCACGGTCCCGTCAGGTACTAGCACGTCATCAGGTCGTAGAGGTTCTGTCATACGACGACAGGATACCGCTTTATCGATTGCTTACGAGCCGATGCCCTGCCAAGCCTGCCCCAACTGCGCCACCGGCCGCCCCCAGGTGGCGCTTGACGATGGTCGGCGTCGGTCGGTGGCCGGCCCCTTCCAGAGCTGCCAGAAAGGCGATCCTGGCCGGACCAAGCACCAGTTCGTCCGCCTCGGCGACCGCACCGCCGATCACAAACAACTGGGGATCAAGGACGGCAGCCAGGGAAGCCAAGCCTCGTCCCAGCCAGTCGCCCACCTGGCGGTAGGCTTCGACCGCCGCCCGATCACCGGACAAGGCCGGCGCCAGCAGATGCCTGCCGGCGGCCCGATCGCTCCCGGCCGACCGAGCCACGGCACCCTCTGGCTCCTCTTCAACGATCAGACGGGCGAGTTCATCGAGCCGTCGCCCTGAAACGAGGGTTTCCCAGCAGCCCCGGTTCCCACAGGTGCACACCAGGCCGCCCGGATCGACAGCCATGTGGCCAAACTCCCCTGCGAAGGCGCTGCCGCGATATACCTCACCGTTGGTTATGATCCCGCCCCCGATGCCGGTTCCCAGGGTTAGCACGACGGCATGTTCAAATCCTGCCGCGACGCCGACCGTGACTTCGGCGAGCGCCCAACAGTTGGCATCGTTGTCCACAGCGACCGGGAGCCCGAAGCGATCAGCGGCAAAGTCCCCGAAGGCGAGATTCTCACCGGGAACGTTGGGACCCCACGCCAATCGGCCAGTTCGGTTATCGACGAGGCCCGCCACTCCAAGGCCGATAGCGATGGTGGAAGGCGTAATGAGGGAGTCGATGATCTCAAACGGGTCGACGAGCATGGCCGCGGCAGTTGTCGGGCGCGGTTGGATGATGAGGTCTGAGATCATTCCATCCGGGGTAACTCGACCCGCGACCATCTTCGTACCGCCCAGGTCAACCCCGATCGCGACTGGACCGCTCAACCGGTGGTCTTTTCCAGGGCGAACCGTACTTTGAGTTCAACGCCGGACAACTTCGCTCCGCTCACGATCCGCCGCTTGAGCGAATCCGGGAGGATGAAAGCCCGGCGGTACGGGCCGACAGTTACGTACAGCTCGTCTCCATGCCGTATGACGTCGAGCTCGCCTTCATCTGCGTACCCGACGGTCAACGTCATGATGACGTCACTCCCTTCCTCGGTAACGACGAACGGAGGCCTTGCTTCATAACTGGCAATCGGATCATGATCCCCGAACAACTCACCACCCAGGATCCTGAGCCGGTCGATCCCGACCATCTCTTCGTCAAACAGGCGTAGCCGGAGCCTGCTGGTATCGGGGAATGATTCGTCAATCGACGCGAGGTGGCGGGCCTGGACCCGCTGCCATTCCTTGAAATACGGGTCATCAATACTGTCGGGGAGTACCCGGTTCACGATGACCGCGTCAACCGCGTATCCGAAGAGACTGAGGTAGCTGTAGGTTCGCCTTGCCTCGTTGACGACCATCTTCTCGGGGTTGATGACGATCCGGGCAGTCGTGATCGAGCTGTCAGCCAGCAAACGTTTGACGGCCTCGATGTTCGCAAAGATGTTGTCAGCTGCTGCAAACACCGCCTCTGAGGGCATCGGAAGCTTCGTGACCCGCTCAAGCACCGGTCGGGCCGCCCGCATGATCTTGCGTTCGGTCGGCATCACCCGTTCGAAATACCACGATAGAACCTCGGGGAGGCTGAGCAGTCGCAGCGTCTCGGCCGTTGGTGCGCAGTCGACCACGATCACGTCATATTTGCCGGACCGAACATGGTCATTGACCTCAAGGAGAGCAAACAGCTCATCCATGCCAGGAAACACCAGAAACTCTTCGGCTTCGATCCCGGTTACCCCACCCCAATTGAATACGGCCTTCAGTTGGTCGTCTATCTGACCCCAGTGTTTGGCGAGTTGCCGCTGACCGTCAATTTGCTGACCGTCGAGGTTGGGGACCAACTCGCTCGGCGTGTCCCCGAGTGGAAGATCGAACGCGTCAGCCAGACTGTGAGCCGGGTCGGTCGATGTCACAAGCGTCCGATACCCGGCATCGGCCGAGGCCAACGCGGTCGCGGCTGAGACGGTGGTTTTCCCTACGCCACCTTTGCCGGTGACGAGCAGGACCCTCATTCGCGCGCCAGTGACTCAGCGCGGCGTTTGAGCCCCCGCAAGGCAGTTGAGACGAGCGTCTTTTCGGCTTGTTTCCGCAAAAACCCCGGGATCACGAGGGTGGTCTCGACCTGGAGGGCGTAGACGACAGATGTACCCCCGTCATCGGTCTCTGAGAATTCGTATGAGCCTTCCATCGCCTCTATGTCCGGCCCGGGAACGGCGGTCCATGACATGAGATGAGGCGCTTCATGCTCATAAACCAGCTCATAGCTGATCTCCTTGAGCATGGCGTCGACTCGAAACTGAGCCCGGCGCGGCGACCCATCGGCATCCGTTTCAAGCACCTCGACACCTTTGACACTATTCGCCCAGTCGGGATAGAGCGCCAGGTTTGCGGCGACTTCGTACACCAACTCTATGGGGGCACTGATTTCGATGTTCTGGACGGTCCCGTCGGACATGTTGGTACCTCTGACTTGCGTTCCGTAAAGGCTAGCGGAGCACCGGGCTACCTGGACCGGGGTTCATCCGGGTTAGAAGCGGTCGGGAAGTTCGAA
>CAJQPD010000124.1 GCA_905480085.1 uncultured Acidimicrobiia bacterium | reverse complement strand
GGCGACCAGCGGTGCAAAGGCAACGAGGTCGGGGACCCGGTCAGCAATGACCGTGGCGAGCGCATCTGCCATTTCTAACTGAGATGATCGCTCGATTCCTAACAAGGCCAGGAGCGGATCACTCAGGGCATAGTACGTGCTGTCTTTGCCGTGCGGTTCGCCGCGGACGACAAACCAGCGGGCACGCTCGGTTCGGGACCTGAACTCCTGAAGAAGTCGGGTCTTGCCGATGCCGGCGTCGCCGGTGACGGTTATCGAACGTCCCGACCCTTCTGTGACCAATGCCATCTCATTGATCAAGGTTTCAAGACTCGAATTGCGTCCCATGAACGGCAACTCGCGGTTGAACTCCACAGGCCGAGTACCGGTCTCGTCGAACAGCTCAAAAGCCTGGACCGGCTTGTCCTTGCCCTTGACGAAGAACGGTTCGAGGGCCTCTGTCCGGAACATGGTGCTTGAGCGATCAACCACCCCCGGAGAGGCATACAACGAGCCAGAGTCGGCCGCCGCCATGAGCCGTGCAGCAAGGTTCACGGTGTCACCCATGATCGTATACGTACTCCGGAAAGATGTGCCGACGTCCCCGGCAAACACGTGCCCCCGATTCACGCCGAGCCGAATCTCCAGGCGTGGTTTCGCGTCGAGGATCTTCCTGGCGACCCGCAACAACCGCCCTTCGTCGTCCTCTTGGGCGCCGGGGACCCCCGCCACCAGAATGATCTTGCCGCCGTCAGCGTCGATGTCAGTAGCCAGGAAGGTGACACCCTCTGCGTCGGCTTCCCGCTGAACGATCGTCACCAACTCGTTGAGCGCCTCGCCCACCTGCTCAGGACCCCCGGACGCCAAAAGAGCGTCGATGCCCTTGTACTTGAGGAACCCGACCGTAGCGATCCGGTGCTCGGACTCCCGGAGGCCGGAACGGAGGTTTCCTCGGAGTCCGACGGGCAGAAAAAGCTCCATGCTGTCATCGGAAATCGGTTGGCGGGCGATGGGATCGGACTCCGAGGCAGGGATCGAACGCTTCCGAAGGATCCAACCATTTCCTTTTGCCTCACCTGTGTAGTCGGAGGCGAGAAGCTCCTTCATCGCTGATGACACAACAATCTCGTTGGCGTCCGCGGTGCCTTCCATCTCGGCTGTCATTGAGGCAGCGGGTCCGGTGATGATCAGCTCCCTATGGCTCTCACCCACCAGAAAAAAGTCGATCTGCCCCGTGTGCACTCCTACCGACATCCGCAAAGGAATCTTCCCCACCGAGGTGGGGATCTTGGCCGACTCGCGCAGTGCAGTTCGCATGTCCACTGCCGCTCCGGCCGCCTGGTGAGGATGGTCGGGACCATCGAACACAAGCAGGAGTGCGTCGCCGCCGAACTTGAGGAGGCTGCCCCCGCGGGCGTAGGCCACGTTGAGCATATTGCCGAACACCCGGCTCAGGACCGCAGTCAACTCTTCGGCGCCGATACGTCCCCGGCGGGCGAGCTTTTCCGAGAGATTGGTGAAACCGGAGATATCGACCAGGACGAGGGATCCGTTGATCGACTGCCACGAATGACCACGGGCGGTCACATCCCATTGGGACGCCATGCGAGGCACATATGGGTCAAAGACTCCGGTCCGTTTCGTCACCGCCCTAGCCAACTTCGATCTTCGAACCCGGGGCCGCAGTTCCGCTCGCCGCGGACCCGGCCCATTCACTCGGAAGACCCGATGGAGTTGGTTGTCGGAGTTCACCCGGGTCGTGCCAGGTCAAGGCGTGACTGACTTGCAGGTCGCGCCGTCGCCAGTCATGCCGAGCGAAATTCGGCGTGCTGGCGAAAACGTGCCAAACAGCTTGCATAATTAGGAACAACCTACAGGATCGCTTCGGAAAGTGTCGGGACCGGGACGAGGTATCGTCATCGGCAAAGCGTGTTTCGACGTTTGACGTGTCGAGCAGCAGGCGCTTTGTTACACCGGAGGCACGGTTGACGGCCACCCATGCACGCCGCTTCATATCGCTGAAGGGGATGACCCGGTCGCCGGGCTAATGCCACGGTGATGGTGGTGGTCAGACGGAGTCGATAGGCTTGGATCCATGACCGGGGTCTCGATAATCCAGGGCGACATCACCGAGCTTGAGGTTGATGCGATCGTCAACGCGGCGAACTCGTCGTTGCTGGGTGGTTCGGGCGTGGACGGGGCCATCCATCGGGCAGCCGGGCGGGGCCTCGTCGCCCAGTGCCGAACCCTGGGGGGCTGTGAAACCGGCGAGGCGAAGATCACCGGCGGGTACCGCTTGCCGGCCAGGTCGGTTATCCATACGGTCGGTCCGGTCTGGCACGGAGGCGACCAGGGCGAGCCCGAACTGCTCGCCTCGTGCTACCGCAGCAGTCTGACCCTCGCTGAAGAACACAACCTGAAGACCATCGCCTTCCCGGCCATCAGTTGTGGCGTCTACGGGTACCCGATCCCCCAGGCCGCCAAAATCGCGGTCGACACGATCCGCCAGCACATCGAACATGGCTCGCAACTCGACGAGATCATCCTGGTCGCCTACAACGACGAAACCGCCAACGCCTATCGGCAAGCCGTCGGCTGAGCAGGAAAACTGCTGATTCGGGATCGCCCGTCGGCGAGGTCACGTCGGTAGTCTTGCACCAACAGCGATAGGAGTCTCCAATGGCGGAGGAGAAAACCGGCCCTTTACGTGTCTTCGAAAAGCCACACCTGATCTATCTGGCGATCGCCTTCGGCGTGACCTGGCCCATCTGGATCGCCACCTGGCTGATCGCCCGGAGCATGGAGGCCGGGGATCAACTATTCAACCAGGACCTGGTCTGGAACCTCTTCTTTGATCGAGAGGCAACAGGGACAGTTGTCTGGCTTTCGTTGCTGTCTCTGCTGGGCGTATTCGGGCCAATGATCGGCGGGATCGTGGCCACTCGTCTCGACCCTTCGGTATCCCTCTCGGACTTGCGGGAACGAGTCGGCCGGGTCCAGGTGGGCGTTCGCTGGTATGGACTGGTCATCGGCATACTCGTGCTGGTGGCCGGACCGGCCGCCCTGATCGTGGCGTTGACCACCGACATGATGCCCGACGCTCCCGGCGCCGGCCAACTGCTCGGGTTCCTGGCCATCTTTTTTGTGTTTCAGATACTGACCTCCGGCACCGAAGAGATCGGCTGGCGCGGCTACCTCAACGAAAAACTCCGACATGGCAGAGACTTCTGGGAGACCGGTTGGGCGGTCGGCTTGCCCTGGGCTATCTGGCATATGCCGGTGGTCGTCATCATGTTCCACCAGCAAGGCATGGTTGCCGTCCAGATCATTGGTTCTCTCTTCGGATTCGGAATCGGCATTGTCGCCATCGCGATTCTCCACGCCTGGTTCTACGAACGAACTCACAGCGTATTCCTGAACATCTTCATTCACGCCATCTTCAACACGCTCCCGTTGGCAACCGTTCTGGTATTCGAAGGTTCACCGGTGGCGGTCATTTCCAACCTGTTGATGTGGGTTGTCGTAGTCAGCCTCAGACGACAAAGCCGTCGGCGAGGGGATTTCGATCCAGGTTCGGCGACCCGCCAGGCGACCTAAGCCGATGGTCGGTTTCTCGATTCCATCTCGACCGTGATCGAGCGATACTGCGGGCGTTTTTGTCCTGCCCATGTCGCACATTCTCTCCATGAGGCGAAGTCGATCAGGTACGACGAACATTTCTCGAAATGTATACCAGAATGGTATGCTAATTGGGATGAGTACTACCCAGATCGCCATTCGCCTCGATGACCGGGTCCTGCGCGCCGTAGATGAACTGGTTGATGCAGGCGACATGGCCAGTCGGGCAGACGTAGTACGTGAGGCGCTATCGCTGCTCTTTGAGCGTCGGGAGAAACAGCGAATGGATCGCCTGATGGTCGAGGGGTACGACCGGCTGCCTTCGACCGACCGCGAGGCCCCGGCTGCGGAGGCATCACTGCGGGCAGCCATTGAGGAAGAACAGTGGTGACGACGCCTCGTCGCGGTGAGATCTGGTGGGGTGAGATTGAAGACGTGGGCCGGAGACCGTTCCTCGTCCTAACCCGCGATGCGGCGATCCCGGTCCTGAACAGTCTGGTGTGCGCGCCGGTCACGACAACGATCCGGTCGATCCCCTCGGAGTTGGCGCTCGATGAATCTGACGGGATGCCCAAGCAGTGTGTGGCGTCGATGGACAACATCCGGGTCATCCCCAAATCCCGCCTCGTCTCCCGCCTCGCCGCGCTACCAACTCACCGCATGGATGAACTGTGTCTGGCGCTGAGAACTGCGGTTGAGTGCTGACCCGTAAAGGGATCCCGGATGGAACGTGATGACGGATCCGAAGTCGTCCGAGTCCGCGCTCGGGATGATCAGACGGACGTCGACCGCCCAACATTGATGATGACTCGGAGGACCTTGGCTACTTCGGTGAGCATGCCGATGCAGGTCCCAACCATGGCGATGATCAGGATCCACCGGGTCATCGTCAACCAGTCGAAATCATAAGAAGAGAAGTCGAACGGAAACACCTGATACACCCTGATGGTCACAGCGAGGCTCACCAGTAGCAGGCCGATCTGGGTCAGCGACTTGAACCAGGCCGGATCGTACGCCAGATACACGACATTGGCGGCGATCGTCAAGGCGAGGGAGAGGCTGATGAAGCCGACCAGCCGGGAGAAGTCCGATGTCAGGAATGGCGCGATGTCCCAGTCCAGGATGTTGTTTACGACCGCTATCAACCCGAAGTTCACGGCGATGGCAACGACGTAGCCAAACCGCCGTGCTGCAATCGGCGGCGGTGGCCTGGTGCCGGTCGGGTGGTGTGTCTCAGTGGTAGTCATTGTCGCCTCCATTCCGTGGATGCGCCGAGCGCGCGGACATCTGTCCCCGTGTAGTCATTTCATCGTTTTCGATCGGAAGGCGCCAGAGTCGAAAGTCGGGAAGTGGTGCCGTACGACGAGTCCGCATGCTCATGCCAGGACTCAGGCAAGTGGGTGAGGCGTTGGCCATCTATGAGGCCATGGAACCGTTCGTCATGGCCGAGTCACTGAACCTGGCCATCGCGTCGCCATCGGAGCTGCACGGGGATTTGGAGCTCATGGCCGGCGGGACGAAGCTCTCGCTCGACCAGGCCATTGAACTCGCTTGAAGCAGAGAGACTTCTATAGGATTGATTCCATACACAGAGAGAGAGTCATGACGTATTCATCACCCGGCAGCAGCGGCACCGATCACGGTGGACTGGAAGTACTCGACCTGGTGGAGTGCCGGCGCCTCCTTGAACGAGAACAGATTGGCCGCATCGCGTTCGTTTCA
>CAJQPD010000123.1 GCA_905480085.1 uncultured Acidimicrobiia bacterium | reverse complement strand
GTTTCGATCCAATCGATCACCCCACGCATCGCCACCTCGTAGTCGGGTCGGATGGTCGACCACTGACTGGCTTCACCTTGGCCTGGTCCATCGACGGACAACACGGCTACCCCGCGACGCAACCACGCGCCTCGTGATTGGTGGCGGGTTTCCTTGGTCGAGTCCAATCCGGGAAGGACAATGACCACTGGCGGTCGATCAGCTTTCGGGAGACTCAACAACCCGACCATCCTTGGCGCACCCGCCGCACCGGGGATGTCCACCTTCTCGACCGCCGGTTCCAGCCGTGGGAGGGCGTGGTCGTGGCATCGGAGCATATTCGCCAGTCCGCGACTGTGCAGTTCTTCGTCGCGGGTCGACACGAAGTAGGCGAGATGATGGCATCGGAAGGCATCCATCCAGGCTGCCGTTGCGGCCAGCTGACGGCCATCGCTTTCGGCGTGTTTGGCGAGGGCTTCGTGAACGGCCGCAGTGTTCATCCACTCCACCACCCAGTCATCCCAGGTGTCGATGCGATCGACGGTTGAGACGAGGTCTCCCACGGTGATGCCACCCCTCAGGAACCGGGGAAGCCATGTTTCCAGGACCTCCCGAACTACCGGATCGCGATGGGTTAAGGCGTCGGCGAGCGTGCTCATCGCAAGGTCTCCTAGGGCATAGGGATTATGGGATTGGTCAGAGTACCGATGCCGCTTATCGAGGCCACCATCTCGTCACCCACCTTCAGAAATTGTGGCGGTTTGCGGGCGTACCCGATCCCCGATGGCGTTCCACTCAGGATCACGTCGCCCGGCTCAAGCGCCATGCCCAGGGAGAACTCCTCGATGATTCGAGGCAGCTTGAAGACCATGAGCGAGGTGGGATCGGACTGTTTCACGTCACCGTTCACGGAGAGTTCCAGGTGAAGGGCGTACGGATCGGGGATCTCATCCGCGGTGACAATCCAGGGCCCGAGCGGGCAATGGGTGTCGAGACCTTTACCTTTGAACCATTGCGCTCCGTGCCGCCTTTGCAGGTCGCGGACCGACACATCATTGGCAATGGTGTATCCGAACACGTGGGACATGGCATCGGCCTGGGTGATATTGCGCCCACCCTTGCCAATGATGACCGCCAACTCGACCTCCCAGTCGAGCTGCTCACTAACCGGACCCGGATGGAACACCCCGCCGCCAGGTCCGACGACACTCGTCGGAGGTTTCGAGAACAACGTTGGATAGTCGGGTATCTCGGGCGGGTCATAGTTGCCGCCCCGTTTGCCCTTGCCCTCCTCAAAATGCTCCAAGTAGTTCCAGCCGACACAGAACACACATCGACTCGGGCGGGGAATCGGAGCGAGTAACTCTGCTCCCGTAACCGGATCACAATCGGCGCCAGCCAACCCGGCGAGGAATTCCGGCCCGGCCGCGATCAGATCGATCATGCTGGCCGGCGCGTCACCAACCAGGTCTCTGACCAGGCGGATGGCGTCCCCGTCTCCCACGACCGCCGGAAGCGACTCACCCTCGTACAAGACCGTGGCAAGGCGCATCAGGAAATACCGAAGCTTGCAAGGTGCGCCTTGACCTCGATGGCTTTTCCGCCCCGGGCGTTTGACTCAATGGCGCAGTGCACCACCGACAGCGCCCGGATGGCTTCATCGACGCCAACTTCGACCGTCGCCTCGCCCCGACAGGCACGACCGAACTCCTCAAGTTGCTCCCGGAACATATCCGTCTTCGGCAAGTCGACCGACTTTCGTTCCTGGTCCCCGTATGCCTGTGACACCAGTGATGAATGCTCATCGGCTTCATGGGCTTCATCCCAGTGGGTGAAGTCCAGGTCGTACATGAGGTTGTGCTGGGTACCCTGAAGTCGAATCTGGTAGATCCCGGGGGACGCCCATCCGCACCCGAGATACCCGAGAGCACCCGACTCGAATTCCAGGATCGCCATCGTGGCGTCCGGCACTTCCGACTTCGTGAACAGCTTGCGGGTGTGGGCCGACACTGCTGCCACCGGACCAAGCAGGTACTGAAGGTTGTCGGCGTGATGCACTCCGAGTTGGATGAGCGGACCGCCCGGTGTCTTGTCCAGATACCAGCGCCACGTTTGAGGTGTCAGCTCAAGACCGCGCTCATTGGAGAAGTTGGCTTCGGCCATGGACACACCACCAAGGGTGCCATCGTCGATCCACTTCTTCATCTGTCGATTGCCCGACAACCGGCGGGCACTGTGACCGACGGCGAACGGAAGACCTGACGAATCTACGGCAGCTTTGATAGCTGCGGCATCCTCGAGCGTCTGGGCAACCGGTTTGTCGGTATACACCGGCTTGCCGGCTTCGAGTGCTTGCACGATCAGGGAACGATGGGTGTCGTTCGGGGTGGTGATCATGATGCCTTCGACGTCGGGATCAGCCAGCAACTCCTCGTAGCTCGAAGCCGATCGCTTGATTCCGTACTCGTCCATGAAGGCTCGTCGCTTGTCCTCCGAGCGGGAGTAGCAGGAATAGATGTCGATCAGGTCTCCGCGCTGTGCTCCGCGGGCGAGAACCCGTGCCCATCGGCCGAGGCCGACCTGGGCCAGTCTGATCTTATCGCTCATCGTTTCTCCTAACTGACTTGAATCGTGGTGTCTTCAATGTTCTTGCTGAGATTGGGGTGTGGAAAGAAGCAGATGAGTTCCAACTGGCTGTTCTCGTCGGGAACGGTAGCGTGGGCAACTCCGGCCGGAATGAGTACAACGTCGCCGGCGGCGACCGGGAACCATTCGCCATCAATCCACGCTCGCCCTTGGCCGGCGGCAACCACCACCACCTCCTCGGAATGGGGATGCCGATGAGCGGTTCGGCCGACGGTACGTTCCATCTGAACGACTCGTAAGCTCGACGCCGAAGCTTCAGCTTCCAGGGGATCGGCCGACCGACGACCAGGCAGGTCGATGAATTCCAACTCTGGCCGACCGATGACCGTCATGTCCGGAGCTCGAATATCTCCGTGACACGTTTGGCAACGTCGTCGGCAACGGTTGCGGCGAAACTCC
>CAJQPD010000122.1 GCA_905480085.1 uncultured Acidimicrobiia bacterium | reverse complement strand
GGGAATTCAAGAAGTACGTCGATGGGTTGGTTGAAGACATTTTCTGGCATCAGGGCCGCTCCCCTTCGTACGGCGACGGCCTCACCATGTGGGCTCTCGGAGAAATGGTCCGTTCCCGGGCCGGTATCGCAGAGTCCGACGACGAAGCGGTGTCCGCCACCAGGGTCGGCGAGATGCTCACCGAGTACGTATCCGAAGAGGTCGACCGGGACTGGATCAGGCCTCATCTGCTCTCACTACTTGGATTGGGACCATCGACCGGTGAACGATCTGAGATGTTCGCCGCCTTCCGACTCTTCTTCGAACACATCTCGCGCCGGGGCACCGTGGTTCTCGTGTTTGAGGATCTGCACTGGGCAGATGCCGGGTTGCTCGATTTCGTGCAAGAGATTGTCGACTGGTCTCGGGACCAACCGGTTCTCGTCATCAACCTCACCCGTCCCGACTTGCTCGAGCGCCGACCAACCTGGGGTAGCGGGCGGCACGGGCTGATATCGATCCACCTCGATCCGCTTGCACGACCAGACATGGCGGCAATGCTCGATGGCATGATCGTCGGCCTGCCCGAACGATCTCGCGACGAAATGCTCCGGCACTCGGCCGGGATACCCATGTACGCCGTCGAAATGGTCCGGATGCTGATCGCCCAGGGCGATCTGGAAGAAACCGGTGAAGGTCAATTCCTCCCGGTCGGAACCCTCGACCAAATCGCCATTCCTGACTCGGTAAGTGCCCTCATCGGAGCCCGACTGGATCGGTTGGACCCGGCCGGCCGGGCTCTCGTGCAGGAAGCATCGATCCTCGGACAATCGTTCACCCTCGACGGGCTTATGGCCCTGCATCCGTCCACGGCTGCCGAGTTGGAGGAGCGACTCGGGGAACTGGTCAGACGGGAGATCCTCGAGGTCGTGCGCGACCCCCGCTCACCGGATCGGGGCCAGTACCGGTTCGTCCAGAGCCTGATCAGGGAAATATCCCACGGCCGATTGGGGCGAGTCAACCGCCGGGACGGGCACCTGCGGGCGGCCAACTACTACGCCACCAGTGATGATCCGGAACTCGCCGGAGTCGTGGCAACTCATCTACTCGAAGCACTGAGTACGATCGACGACCCGACCGAAGCCGCTGCACTCCGCACACGCGTGGTCACCGCACTGGGCTCTGCGATCGACCGCTCATGGTCGCTGCACGCCTTTGAGCAGGTACTTTCACTCACCAACGAAGCGACCGACCTACTTGACGATCCCGATGTGCTGGCGCCGTTATGGGGACGGGCAGCTCTTGCCGCCAACGCCATCCTGATGGCTGACCTGGCCGAAGAGTACGCCGGGCGTTTGTTCAACTACGCCGAAAAACAGGGCGATGAGCCGGGCATGCACGCCGCCATGACCCTGCTCGGCGAAATACTCAACTCCTCAAACCAAATCACCCGGGCCGTCGAGGTTCTCGAGCCATACGTCGATCGGTATATGCAGAATGAGGAACACACCCTCGCCCTCGCACCCGCCCAGGCCCAGTTGGCCAGAAGTCAAACTCTCTCAGGTCAAATGGCCCGTGGCGCCGCTACCGCCGAACCGGCGCTGATTGCGGCAGAGCTAGCCGGCAACGAGGAAGCGGCAGCCCAGGCGATGATCACCCGGGGCACGGCACTTTCCCAGATGCACCGACCCCGGGAAGCCATGGCCTTGCTGAAGGGTGGCCTCGAGATCGCCCGAACCCATTCGCTTACCTCGGTAGGACTACGAGCCCTTGCCAATCTCGGGTATAGCGCTCAGGACAGCCAGGAGTCGATCCTTTACACGACCGAGGGTCTCGAGGAGGCGCGGCGGGTTGGCGATCGGAGGATGGCACTGTTCTTTCTAGGCAACCTCGCTTCATGGAGAGCGTTCGCAGGCAAGTATGAAGAATTCAACCAGGCCGTCGAAGAGGCAAACGCTCTTGACCCGGATGGAACGTTAATGTCGGCGTATCAGGCGTTGGCGGCGGCGACCCAGGGCGACCTGGCCTCAGCCCGCCAACACCTGGCGGTCGCCGCCGGTGGTATGACCGGCGACCCTCAAGCCGAAACGAGGGTCGAACACGCCGACCTGGTGATCAAAACCATTGAGGGTGACCTGCGTGCGGCCTACGAAGGTGGTCTCGCCATGCACCGACGGCCCGACGGCCAGCAATGGTTGGGTCCATGGGTACCGATGTTGTGTGCGACACTCGCCCATTCCGAACCGCATCTCGCCACAATCGTCAAAGAACTAGGTCTGGTTAGCGCCGACACCGTGTTCCAGGGCCTGGTTCGACGCGAACTCGAAGTGTATGGCCTAGCTGCGAGGGGAGACCTCGGCGACGCTCTCAGCCAGCTACTGCTGGCCTGCGGAAAATACGAACTAGCGGGTGTGCCGATGGAGAGCGCCCGACTTCGTGGAACCTTCGCCGGCCATCTGCCGCCTGACCACGAGCGCCGCGAACCGCTGCTGCGAGCCGCTCTCGGAGAATTGAACGAAATGGGTGCCTTTGGCATGGAACGTCTCATCGAGCGCGCGGCCACTGGCGAATTCGAGGGTGTTCTCGACGGTACAACTCTGACGTAGTAGCCCTGGGAAACGGTACCGCGACCTCGAACAACCCTCTACCACCATGCGATTGCGGGTCATCGAGACCGGTTGCCTCCCCCAACACTGCGATCTGGGAACGCCACGGCATCTCAGCCAGCTAGTGCAACCAGGTTGCTGAGCAGCCAGTGGGTTCCCCCGTCGTAGGCCCGGGCTTCCCGATCAATCCATAGATCCGTTGGATATCCGATTTGCGGATCAAATGTCACCTCGACCGGTACCCCGGACGCCACAGCCCGTTCGATGGCAGCGAACATCTCGTCGATGGTCAGCCCCCGGTCGGCGGGTGCGACTACCTCACCATCGGTGACGACCACCTCGCCCGAGAATGGTTGACATTCCCCGCAGTCATCATCGAAGTCGTACCGGTAGCTGACGTAGCCGGCCGCCGCCCAAAGCTGACGGGCCTCGGCGAGGGGTACGAGTAGCGAAACTCCGGTCGGGGTGGACTCGACCGGAACCGTCACGGTCGGAACTACCGGGGTCGGCTCCAGAATCGTCTGGCCACCGCACGCAGCGACCAACATGGCAAACACAAACACACGGGTAAGAAGCTTCATGACGCTTTGACGTCCAACGTGCCTGATCGGTTCACCGATTTATGTGACGGGCCTGGTTGTTTCCTGGCGCCGCC
>CAJQPD010000121.1 GCA_905480085.1 uncultured Acidimicrobiia bacterium | reverse complement strand
GAGCTTTTCGGATGCCCAGTTGAGGGTGTCAGGGTCACAACGCTCGCCGGCCAGGAAAAGAGCTTTGAAACCCGAGAGGTCGTAGTTGGCGACGTAGCTGCCGGTGGGATCGTCTCGTTTGATGGCCCGGAAAGCCGTCGGTGCGGTGAAAAGGACCTTGACGTTGTGCTCGGCTATTACCCGCCAGAAGGTCCCCGGATCGGGAGTTCCGACTGGCTTGCCTTCAAATAGGACGGAGGTGCATCCGGCCAGGAGGGGACCATAGACAATATACGAGTGCCCGACCACCCAGCCGACGTCGGAAGCTGCCCAGAACGTATCCCCGGGTTCGACTCCGTAGACGTTCCGCATTGACCAGTTGAGAGCGACCGCATGGCCGCCGTTGTCGCGAACAACGCCCTTGGGAACCCCGGTCGTGCCCGACGTGTAGAGAATGTACAACGGGTCGGTCGCCATGACCGCCACGCATTCGGTTGGCTCGGCCCCGTCGATCGCCTGCTCCCAGGTCACGTCCCGGCCCTCGATCAAGTCGGCTTCCAGCTCGGGCCGTTGCAGGATGATGCAAGCCCCAGGGTCGTGGGCAGACATGGCGATTGCCTCGTCAAGGAGAGGTTTGTACGCCACAGTTTTGCCTGGTTCCAAACCACACGAGGCCGCCACGATCACCGTTGGTTGAGCGTCGTCGATCCGGGTTGCCAGCTCTTTTGCTGCGAAGCCACCGAATACCACTGAGTGAACGGCCCCGATTCGAGCACATGCCAACATGGCAATGACGGCCTCGGGAACCATTGGCATGTAGATGATGACCCGATCGCCTTTTTCGGCTCCGAGTTTTCTGAGGGCTCCGGCGAACAACGCCACTCTCTCAAGTAGCTCGCCATAGGTGATGCTCTGGACCTGTCCGGTCATTGGACTGTCGTAGATGAGGGCGTTTTGGTCCGCCCGCCCACCAGCCACATGGCGATCGAGGGCGTTGTAGCAGGTGTTCATCACACCGCCGCTAAACCAACGGTAGAACGGGCGGCGGGTGTCGTCGAGAACGACTTCGAAGGGGATGAACCAGTCGATTTCTTCAGCAGCCTTCGCCCAGAATCGTGCTGGATCGAGCTGCGATGCTTCGTACGTCCGGGCGTAACCCATATCAGATTGTCCTCCTCCTTGGACAACGGTACCGAGTCTGATGAGGTTGTGTCGCTCGGACGTCAGGCGAAAGCTACGGGCAGATCCCTTCAGCAGTCAGGCCGCGACCACACAGAAGCTGTTCCTCAAGGCTCTTGAGCGAAAATCCGTCCGAGACGGGCTGGCCGAAGATGTGGAGTCGGACTCCGAAAACGGCATCGTCGCCGAGGCCGATAATGTCCATTGTGATCTCGCCAAGATCGCCAACCGTGGCAGGGGCTGTCACGGTCACCCGCGAGGGGGGTTCGTCGGACCTTGCTGCATCTGCCACAAGCATGCCAAGGTCGAGCATCGTCGCCGCCGTCGGTACGACCCCACCAAACGCATTGGCGACGAATCGTGAAGTGCTGTCGTCGACGGCTCCGAGATAGGCCATGTATGACGAGTTTGCCCAGCCGATCTTTCCATCAACCTTGATTTCATTCCAGATCGACTGCGTCAAGATCCGGTGCTCCCCGGTTGCCTCGATGTTGTTGAAGAGAGGGTCGAGTCTGGCAACGATTGGCTGATCGGTCCCGGGACCGGAACGGACGTTGAGAACGTCGCCGAAAGCGACTCCCACAACTCCGAGAATATCTCCCGCCTGCGGTCCGAAGTCGAATGGTTCGCCGGCCAGCGTCGTGCCTGTCGATCCAACTACTGCGGTGGTACTGGTCGTGGCAGTTGCGGAAGTCGTCGTGGTCGGTTCCGACGTGGTTGTGGTCTGGACTGCCGCAGTTGTAGTGGACTGAGCCACGGTGGTTGTTGCGGTGCCGTTGTGTGGTGGGGTGGTGGTCGGGTTGGCGGCGTCCGAGCAGGCGCCGAATAGCAGAACCAATGAGAAAAACGCGACAGTTCGATACATGTAGATCGTCCTCCTGGGTGGACGTTCCGAACGTGCTTCTTGAGCGGAGCCTACGTCGGTTTCCGGGTACGTTCGGAAAGTTCAACCGAGGTTCGTGGGTTACTTGTAATTTTGTAATGTATATTACAATCAAGGAATCTTGACGAAGGGATACGGCATGGACGATGTAAAAGCCTGGTTTGTGGGGAGGCTTCCGGAAGGTTGGTTTGAGGATTTTGCGGTGAGTGGTGACCGGGATGAGATTCTCGTCATGGGTACGTTGCCCGGCCCACCGTCCGAAGGACTCGACGCGGATCACCTCCGGGTCGCCGAGCGGAGTCGGATCGCGGGTTTTCGGGAAGATACCCGGCCGCAGCGAATGAAGATTGCGGACGAAGCGCAGCGAACGTTCGACCGGAAGGTCTCCTGGGGGGCAAGTTGTGGGGAATCCCGCGCCGTATTCACCCACCTGGCCGTTCCGGCTATGACGCGACTGCGCCTCAACGAACGGACCTTGCTCGATACCCTGATCGACGGTGGAGTCGCCAGGAGTCGGAGTGAAGCCCTCGCCTGGTGCGTGCAACTGGTTGGCCAGCACGAAGCCGATTGGTTGGCTGACCTACGCGAAGCTCTCGCCAACGTCGAAGCGGTGCGGGACCGCAGGTAACCCGCCCCCGCTTCCTGCGTCGAGTGTGCATCCGTTTTGTCATAGCCAGTCTGGATGCACACTCGACGCAGAAACGGGGTGCCCCAACGATCATGATCGCCGAGAAGGCCGCTGACATGATCCTGCACATCTGACGGCGTTGAGAGTCGCCGGGAATGGAGCGGACGATACGAGAGGATTCGTGGCTAGCTGGAAGGTGCTTGTCGTGCTGGCCGTTGTGTTGGCCGCCTGGGCTGCGGAGTCATCGGCACCCGCCCCTCGGGTTCTGATTGAGGGAACCAGTCGCACCGTCGATGTCTCGATAAAGGAATTCGAGTTCCATCTCTCTACGACAGAGTTTGTTCGGGGTGAAACCGTTGGATTTCATATAGTCAACGAGGGTCTGGTCTCGCACAAGTTTCGATTGAC
>CAJQPD010000120.1 GCA_905480085.1 uncultured Acidimicrobiia bacterium | reverse complement strand
GATGTTCAGGAAAGCGGATTCTACACCATCGATATCCGCGTCGCCTCCCTGCCGGGCGGCGGCTCATTCCACCTGGATGCGGATGGGACCAATCTCACCGGAGCTCTCCCGGTTTCCTCCACCCAGGGGTGGCAGAACTGGACCAACCTGACCGTGACGAATATTCCCCTCAGCGCTGGTGCGCAGTACTTCCAGTTTTATGCCCTCGGAAACGATTTCAACGTAAATTGGTTCGACGTCACCTACACCGGGAGCGAGGGCGTTTTCCCCGTGGATGATGCCATCACAATGCACTGGCTGGGGAAGGCTGGAATCCCGGTGCTCAACAACGACTCGGGTGTGCCCGACCCGGCGACGGTAGAAGTCGTGTCGGGTCCGTCGTTCGGCACGGCCCAGGCCCAGATCAACGGCGTCATCCTGTACGAGCACACGACCGGGTCGCCGGCGAGCGATTCGTTCACATACCGCGTCCAGGACATTTTCGGCACGTGGTCCGCGCCTGCCACCGCCACCGTCACATTCTCGTCCGACCTGCGGCTGCCAAATTCGACGCTCACCATGCCCCTGGAACCTCCGCCCGCGACCTACAACATCGTCGATGCATTTCCCGGCGTCTCGTTCTCCGCCCCGGTCTCAATGGGCAGCCCCCCCGGGGACACCAACCGGCTGTTCGTTGTCCAGCGCAACGGGCAGATTTACGTCATCACCGACGTGACCGCATCGACGCCGGGTTCATCGCTGTTCATGGACATCACGTCCCGCGTGAACGATGACGGCAACGAGGAAGGACTCAAGAGCATCGCCTTTCATCCCGGCTATGCGACGAACGGGTACTTCTACGTGTCCTATTGCCATACCAGCGGTGGGGGCACCGCGTACATCCGTCTGAGCCGGTTCGAGGCCCAGAGCGGAAACCCAAACGCCGGGGATGCCGGTTCCGAATTGATTTTGATCAACGAAGTGAATAACGGACCGTACCACAACATCGACAACATCGCGTTTGGCCCGGACGGGTATCTCTATGTCGCGATCGGTGACGAGGGACCACAGTACGACGGGAGCCAGAATAGCCAGCGCATCGACAAGGACATCTGGTCTGCGCTGCTTCGCATCGACGTGGACAAGAAGTCCGGGAACCTGGAACCCAATGCGTTCCCGAGCATTCCCGTCGACGGTGGCGGGCTCGCCCATTTCTCCATTCCGGCCGACAACCCGTTCATCGGCGCCACCTCCTTCAACGGGTTGGCGGTGAACCCGGCGAATGTCCACACGGAGTTCTTCGCGGTCGGACTCCGGAACCCGTGGCAGTTCAGCTTTGACCCGCTCACCGGCGACATCTGGCTGGGCGATGTCGGGAACGCGTCGTGGGAAGAGATCAACATCGTGACCAATGGCGGCAATTACGGCTGGGGATACTACGAAGGAACACACGATGCCGGCGTGGGTCATCTCCCTCTGCCCCCCCCCGCGGGATTCGTCCATACCCCCCCGGTCTGGGAATACCCCCACGGTGGCGGTGAATTCGCGGGCTACTCCGTAACCGGCGGCATCCTTTACCGCGGCAACGCCTACCCCGACCTGAACGGAAAGTATCTCTGCTCGGACTACGTGTCGGGCAACATCTGGACGATCACGCGCACGGCGACCGAAACAAACGCGGTCCGCATCGCGGGCGAGGGCGCCGTGGTGCAGTTTGGCCTCGACCCGGCGACGGGCGAGATCCTCATGGTCGACATTGGCGAGGGGTTGATCCGCCGGCTCATTGGAGAATCGAGCACTGCAGGCTTTCCGCAGGCCTTGTCGCAGACAGGGTTCTTCGCAGACCTGACCGATTTGTCGCCCAACCCGGGTGTGGTGGCCTACGAACCGAACCTGGCCTTCTGGTCGGATTACGCTATCAAGAGCCGGTGGTTCGTCATCACCAACCTGACCAATACGGTGGATTACAGCCGGGACGACCCGTGGACATTCCCGGTCGGCATGCGGTGGGTGAAACACTTTGATCTCGAATTGACGCGTGGCGATTCGAACACGGTCAAACGCATCGAGACACGCGTCCTGACCCGGACCCCGACCGGTGCGTTCGGTGTCAGCTACCGGTGGAACGATGCCGGAACCGACGCGTTCCTCGTTGGGGACGTGGGCGAGGACTTCACTGTTCCAATCGTGGATGGGGGCATCACGAACCTTCAGGCGTGCCATATCCCGAGTCGCGCCGAATGCCTCATTTGCCACACGCCCACGGGCGGCCACGCGCTGAGCTTTAATACCCGGCAGTTGAACCAGGACGGCGTGCTCGCGGGACAGGCCGGCAACCAGATTGATCTGCTCGCGCAGGCCGGATACCTGACGAACCTGACCGATTCAGCCAACCTGCTGCCGAGGCACGTACGCCCGGACGAAACGGAGTTCAGTCTCGAGGCGCGGGTCCGTTCCTACCTCGCCGTCAATTGCGCGTATTGCCACCAGACGGGAAGCGGTTCGGCGCCCGCCTCGTGGGACGGCCGGCCCGAGTTGCGGCTGACAGATACCGGCGTCGTGCTCGGCCCGGCATCGAACGACGGCGGCGACCCCTCGAACCTGTTGGTGGTCCCCGGTGACCTGACACACAGCATCATCCTCAACCGCGTCGCGGTCTCAAACGGGTTCACGCGGATGCCCCCGATCGCTTCCACTGAACTGGATACCGTCAGCATCCAGCTCCTCACGGATTGGATCATGGATCAACTCCCGGCCTACCAGACGTACGCGAACTGGCGCTTCGAACAGTTTGGCGGCACGAACTCCCCTGCCGGCGAACCGGACGCGGACCCGGACTTCGACCAGTCGGACAACGAAACCGAATGGCTGACCTATACCGACCCGAACGATGGGGCGAGTTACTGGAGCGACGCCTCCATCGGTGTGGCGGGCGGCGCGGTGTCCGTTGGCTATGCCCTCACGAACCGGCACGTGTTCATCGAGCGCAGCACGAACTTGAACGTAGGCGCATGGACGACCTGGGACACGCCGGGCAACAACGGCATCCCGTTGAATACCGGCATCGTGCATCAGATTACCGCGCCGGCCGATGCGGAAGAGGCCTACTTCCGGTTCCGCTTCGAAGAGAACTAGGGCTGATTGTTGACTCGATAAGACTTGGTCGGCTGCGTGGCGGGGACCCCCACGGGACTGTTGAAGCGCGGAGCGTCAAAAAGCAATTCCCTGTTCGTTGGATGCTTTTGGCTTTCATCTGCTGGCGAGTCTGCTTGCTATAGAAAGAGAGCACCCACGCTCAGAAAACAGATCAAGTCATGAGGGCTTTTTGGAATAACGGCCGGCTTCATGGTTTTCGTGGCGCCCGGCTGACCAGATGCAACGACAATTTGGATCGACGACCTCGACAGAGGTCTTCTTGGGACGTTGCCCGTCTCTCCTCTCGTTGTCACCACAGCAGACGCCTTCGGCGGCGAGCCAGCCCATACCCAGTATCCGACGACCGTGGCTGGAAAAGGGGTTGGGGAATCACTTCCATCGGTTGGGATTATTCCGTCGACGCCAGCAAACATTACCAAGACGGGGAGGGCGCGGGCATTGGCGGACTGGACCCGGATACTTTCGAGACGATTGATCTCTGGATGCCAGGTGAAGAAATCACGTCGATCACACTACAGCCGAACTATCCGGTCGACAGGCCCGGCGTAGAATATTCCTACCCGTTCGATGTCGCACTGTGGCCGCAGGAGGGTCATCCGCCTCATTGGATCACTCTTGATCCAACCGCTGGAGTAACGACCTGCGATCTGACGTTTGATGATTTCGGCAGGACTGTCGAGAAACTGCATCTTTGGGTGAACTTCGACCTCCCAAGCCCGGAATGACCTGCGCAATTCACTCATTACCGACGGGCGAAAAGAGTAATCGAATTTGGGTCACTACGCGCTCACCTGCAAAGGGATCTCCATTATTCGAGTTGATGGAGCTGGCTCAGTTTGGGTAACTTGACTTCCTGTATAACATCAAACACATAATCAAAAGCTATCAGGCTAACACTCTGTGTGGCCCAGTTTGGGTAACTTGACCAGCACGAGCCACGAGGACAACGAGCCTGCCGTATGAGTGGAGATGTCAGATATCAACCGCTTCCCATCCGTCTCACCAACTGGGTTGGTTCTCTAACCACCTCGGCCGGGTGGACGGAGCGGGACCTGGATCCGGATAGTTTGCTGGACCTGGCCTGTCGGCGCACTGGGCTGGACGATTTTGGCCCGGGGGACTTCCTGGAACCCTTCCGACTGCTGGTGGGATGTCATAACACGGAGGCTCGCCTGAACTTTATCGGCCGCCTATCGGCGAAGACCTATCTCCTGCAACTGCTGGAAAACCGCCTGGGGCTGGAAGAAGACCGTAAACAGCACCCTGAAATTGCCCGGCAGGAGATCAAAGCGCCTGTCGTGATCCTCGGTTTGCCGCGGACGGGCTCCACCCTGCTGTTCGAAATGATGGCGCAGAACCACGCACTGCATGTCCCAATGTCCTGGGAAGTCATGCTCCCCTCGCCCCCGCCCCGGGTGGAGACTTTTCAAACTGACCCGCGAATCGGGAAGGCCCAGCGCATGTTCGATTGGGTGGACCGGATCTCGCCGGACTTCAAATACATCCATGAAGTGGGCGCTTGCCGTCCCCAGGAATGCCTTCCCATCACGGCGCAGGCCTTTCGCAGCATTCAATTTCACACGACCTACAACGTCCCCACCTATCAAGCGTGGCTGAACACCGCCGATCTCACCCCCGCCTATCAGTACCATCGGCGGATGTTGCAGCATTTCCAGGCGTTTGGACCCGGAGGGATCTGGCTGTTGAAGGCCCCGGCCCATCTCTTCGGCATCGATGCCCTGTTTCGACTCTATCCGGACGCGCGCATCGTTCAGACCCAGCGTGACCCAGTCGATGTGATTGGGTCCATCTCGAGCCATTGCGTCAGCCTGCGACAAGCCTTCAGCGAACATCTGGACCTGGACGCGATCGGCTCAACCTGGTGCCGGTTGTGGTCTCTTGGG
>CAJQPD010000119.1 GCA_905480085.1 uncultured Acidimicrobiia bacterium | reverse complement strand
GCTATGGATGATCCCGGCCGAGGGCGGAGACCCCGTAGCCCTCGTCACGGCCGGAAACTTCGCCCACCCAGCCTGGCAACCGACGCCCTAAGCGGGAGCCCGGTCGACCCGAACCGGTGCCCCTCGCAGTCGGTCGAAGGTCCGGCCGCATCATCTCCAGACGGGGATAGATGCGGCCGGGGCCGTGGTCACAAGCGAAGCTCGGCGTCTCGATCGTGGAGACCGCGCAACAAGCAAGGACCCGGGTGTCATCCGACATGTCATCGCCATCACCACAGCCTTCGTAATCGTCGCCACCGCCTGTGGGACAACCCTTAACTCCCAGATTTCGTTGCGTTCGACAACTGTAGGGCGACGTGAGGCGGAGCACAGGCGCTAGATGTGAGGTATGAAGTTGACCCTGGAAGATTCTGCGACAAGGTGTACGATTCGCGGCTGCAGCGTCATCAGCATCGGAGGCCCCCTATGTACGACTATTACGACCTCGGCTCATACTCGCGTCCAGTTTCCACCGCTTTACCTGAAGCACAACTCTGGTTCGACCGCGGGCTGATCTGGGCCTACGGCTACCACCACGAGGAAGCCATCGCCTGCTTCGAGAAGGCATTGACGTTCGATCCCGATTGTGTGATGGCGCACTGGGGAATTGGATACGCAATCGGTCCCAACTACAACCGGAAGTGGGCGGACTTCGATGAAGCCGATAGGACCGGGTTACTCAACCGCGCCCATGGGGCCGTCGCGGCAGCGCAAGCGAGTGCCAGCGGGACGGACGCGGAACGGGCACTCATTGAGGCTCTGTCCGTTCGCTATCCAACCGATCCAACCGTTGAGGACTTCGGACCGTGGAACGATGCCTACGCCGATGCGATGCGGCAGGTGTACGCCGACCATTTCCAGGACCTCGATGTGGCTTCGCTATTTGCCGAGGCTCTGATGAATCGGACCCCGTGGCAATTGTGGAATCTCAGCACCGGAAGGCCCGCCGATGGGGCAGACACGGCCGAGGCCATCGCGGTCCTCGAGTCCGCATTCGAACGGTTTGATGAGAGTTCGACCCACCCCGGTCTTCTACACATGTACATCCACCTGATGGAGATGTCGCCACACCCGGAAAAAGCCCTCCAGGCGGGTGATCTTCTGTACGGGCTCGTACCGGATGCTGGACATCTCCAGCACATGGCCACCCACATTGATGTGCTCTGCGGGGACTATCAGAACGTCGTCGAGCGCAACGATGCCGCAATCCTCGCAGACCAGAAATACCTGGCCCGGTCGGGGCCAATGAACTTCTATACGGTGTATCGGTGCCACAACTACCACTTCAAGATCTACGGAGCCATGTTTCTTGGTCAGTTCGAACCGGCGATCAACGCAGCGAGTGAGTTGGCGGCGATGCTGTCTCGTGATGTGCTGGAGCCACTGGCCGATTGGCTCGAGGCGTTTATCGCCATGGATCAGCACGTACTGATCCGCTTCGGAAAGTGGAATGAAATCAAAGCACAGCACCTTCCCGATGACCGGGAGCTCTATTCGTTTACGACCGCGATGATTCATTACGCAAAGGGTGTTGCCCACGCAGCGACTGGAGAACTGGCCGAGGCCGTGGCTGAGCGAACTGCGTTCCACACGGCGGCGGCCGACGTTCCAGAATCGCGAATGCTGTTCAACAACACCTGCGCCGACATCCTCGAGGTCGCGGCAGCCATGTTGGAAGGCGAAATCGCCTACCGGCACGAAGATTACGACAGGGCGTTCGATCACCTTCGCCGTTCAGTTCAGCTCGATGACACCCTGCCATACGACGAGCCGTGGGGTTGGATGCAGCCCACCCGGCATGCGTTGGGTGCGCTCCTGCTTGAGCAAGGCCACACGGAGGAGGCCGAAGCCGTGTATCGGGCTGACCTCGGGTTAGACGGAGTACTCAGCCGAGCATCCCATCATCCAGACAACGTCTGGGCTCTGCACGGACTTCATGAATGCCTAATGCGGAGAGGCGCCCATGGTGAGGCGCATCTGGTCAGGCAAAGGTTGGATATCGCCAATGCTCGAGCCGACGTCCCAATCGAGGCCTCGTGTTTCTGCAGACTCCAGCCCGCCTAGACCTTGTTCTGCCGGCACGGAAAACCGCCATGTAGGGATTGCGGTCAAAACCGGCGAACTTATGAGTGGAGCCTGGTTTTTTTGATGTCGGTGGGAGGTCGGGGGACGATGAACCTGCACCTGGACCCAGCGACGTAGGTCGTATGCGCCATTGCCGGGCGCCTTTCGCCGCCGTGTCCGGGTCCCAGGTTCTCAGACGCTCGGAACCGTGTCCCGAAGCCAGCACCTCGTGTGTCGTTCCCTGGACCTGCCCGGCTGGCCAGCTACCTGCTTAGTCCATCGTCTGGAGATAGGTGAGGATGTCGACGATCTCCTCCGGTCCCCATACGTTGAACTGCGCTGGCATCACCGGGCTGCTACCAGGATGCCCGAACAGGATCTTGTGTGAAACTTCCCAAGGATTGTCATTGGAAAGTCCTCCGACGTATTCAGGTTCTTCATCACTACCGAAGTTGTACGTTTTGCCGTCGGCACCGTGGCAGGCGGCGCACGAGGCCGTGTAGAGCGCCTCGCCTGTTGCCACATCACCCCCGACCGGTGTCTTGGTTGCGACATCGAAGAGCGGGCCCATATCCATGAGGCCGTTGCTGATGAAGGCTGCCAGGGCGGCAATGTCACTCTCGCTTAGTAAGGAGCTGAAGTCGTGCTCGGCGTCGACCTGGCCGCTGATCTGGGCGACAATGTCCGACTGGGCCCCGAAGACACCGGGGAATCCTGTCATGTGCGACCCACCTCCGTAGGCGCCGTCGACGCCCTGGTAGTCCCAGCCATGGCATTCCTTGCAGCGCCAGGTGTCGCCACCGGTGCGCGTGTTGGTCGTCTGACGGGCAAACACGGGGTTGTCCTCGGCGGGGGGATCCACCCCGAGTACCGTCACCCACTTGTCGTAGAGCAGGCCTCCGAGAATGGCCGCGTCCGCGTCCACGATTTCGGTCGGAAGTGTCTGCGCATAGGCGGCCACGTCCCGCACGTCCTCGAGGCTCCAGCCGCTGGCAATGGCCGAAGGCATTGGAGGGTTGGAGGCGGGCTGGCCAAACCGAACCTTATGGAAGAACTCCCACGGGTTGTCTTGGGCGATGGTGCCAACGTACTCGGGATCGTCGTCCGCTCCGAAGTTGAGAGTCGTACCGTCGGCGCCGTGACATGCCACGCAGGTGGAAGCGAAAAGCGACTCTCCATGCGCAACGTCAGCCCCGACGATCTGCTTGTCGGCGTCGATGAACGGGCTGTAATCGGCCAGGCCTTCCTGCAGAAAGGCGACCAGGTCGGCAATCGACTCCTCGGAGAGCAGCGACGAGAAATCGTGGTCAGTGGCGGCGAAAGCAGCCGTCAGATCGGCCGCACTCTTAGCCTGGGAGTCGAACACACCAGCGAAACCAGTGAAGTGTGACCCGGAGCCATAAGCCCCGTCAGCACCCTTGTAATCCCAGCCGTGGCACTCCTTGCAGCGCCAGGTGTCCCCGCCGCTGCGGGTGTTGTCGGTCTGAGTGTCCCACAACGCCTGGTCTCCGTCCGGCACATCCACACCGGTGGCAGTCCACCACTTGTCATACAGCAGGCCTCCAGTCACGGCATCCCCCTGCAGGGGCGCGACCGTAGTAGTGGTGGTGGTGGTGGTGGT
>CAJQPD010000118.1 GCA_905480085.1 uncultured Acidimicrobiia bacterium | reverse complement strand
GAGCGGAGCAGAAGTTCGCCGGAATCGAGAATCTTGTTGCACAGATCCGCACCGACATAGCCGCCGCTCGCGATGTATTGAACGCCCGATCGCCACTCCGCCGAACCGAACGGCCCGGGCTAGGTTGACGGCATGAAACGTCAATTTGTTCGATCTGCTTCCCCCTTCGAGGAACGTTACGGGTTTTCAAGGGCAGTCCGGGTTGGTGAGGTGATCCGGGTGGCGGGCACTGCGCCGATACCACAGGACGGAGCTCCGACTCCCCAGGGTCCCTTCGATCAGATGATGTTGTGCGGAACAATCGCCCTCGCTGCGATCGAAGAGCTTGGGGGTACCGAAGCGGGTGTCGTTCGGACCCGGATGTACATCACGGATGCCGCATTCGCCGACGAAGTCGGAAGGGCACACCGTCAGCTATTTGGTCAGTCAACTCCGCCGGCGACGATGGTGGTGGTGGCTGCGCTGCTCGACCCGGCCTGGAAGGTAGAGATTGAGGTCGAGGCCCTCGCCGGGTGATCAAGGCCCCGGTCGCCAGAGACCCGGACGAATTGGCACCTGCGTGGGACCTGTTACACTTTCAATTATCCCACTTACCACCTCTTGTCGAGTGGGCGTACATGTCGAGAAACATTGGATTCATGAAGACCACCGAAGAAATCATTTCCGAATTCGGCCAGCACGACTCTGACACGGGTTCGCCCGAGGTTCAGGTTGCTTTACTGACCGAGCGTATCAAGCATCTGACCGATCATATGCGAGAGCACAAGCACGACTTTCACACACAACGTGGCTTGCTCATGTTGGTCGGCAAGCGTCGTCGTCTGCTGAACTATCTGAAGCGCCAGGACGTCGAGCGATATCGCACGCTCATTACAACGCTCGGCCTTCGCCACTAAGACTTTGAGAAAGCGGCTGAACAGCCGCTTTCTTGATTATGGGGGAGTCACCCTCTTCCGAGTTTCGGGAAACCCCGAGATCACCTAAGAAACACCATCGGAGAAAGCCTGTCGATTGTCAGTGGAGACCGCTCCTGCGGGAGCTGTGACCACTGCCAATTGCGGCTCTTCTCCATGAAACAAAGGAGAAACCGTGCCAGAACATCAGGTACGTGGCCTAGTCGGTGACAAGGAAGTCACCATTAGCGCCGGAAAACTGGCCCTTCAGGCCGATGGAGCCGTCACCATACAACTCGGCGGCGTGGAAGTTCTCGTCACCGCAACGGCATCGAAAACGATGCGTCCCGGTACCGACTTCTTCCCATTGACAGTAGATATCGAAGAGCGTATGTATGCAGCGGGTCGCATCCCTGGTTCGTTCTTCCGTAGGGAAGGTCGGGCATCGGAAAAAGCGATCCTCACATGTCGTTTGATCGATCGTCCACTGCGACCGAACTTCCGCGATGGATTCCGGTGCGACACGCACATCATCGGGACGGTTCTGGCCGTTGACGAGGAGCAGGCCTATGACATTCTTGCCCTCAACGGCGCTTCGGCTGCCCTGTCGGTAAGTTCGATTCCGTTTGAGCGCCCGGTTGGCGCCGTTCGTCTCGCCCTCAAAGATGGCGAGTGGATACCGTTGCCGACTTTCGATGATCTCGACGAGTCGGTGTTTGAACTGACCGTTGCCGGGGTGCGTAATCCTGCCGGCGAGATTGACATCATCATGGTTGAGGCCGGTTCGACAGTAAACGGCATTCGGATGGCCCAGGATGGAGCTCCGACTTCGGACGAAGCTGCCGTGGCCCGCGGGTTGGAAGAGGCCAAGCAGTACATCGGCCAATTCATCGATCTACAAACCCAGCTACGTGCCATGTTCGACATCGAAGAGGTCGAGTATGAGATATCGGTTGACTTCACCGACGACGTGTACGACAAGGTGAAGTCCCTGGCCGCCCCGAAGCTTGAGTCGGTTATCCGGCTACCGGGCAAAAAGGAACGGGGCCTTGCCCAGAGCGCCGCCCGTGACGAGGTCATGGCCGAGTACGGCGAAGCCGATGAAGACGAGCTGGCGATGGCCAAGAAGGCTTTTGGCAAGGTTGCCAAGGTCATGATGCGTGAGCGGGTTATCAACGAGGGTGTCCGTCTCGACGGTCGCGGACTCACCGACATTCGCGAATTGAAAGCGGAAGTTGGCGTCATCGGCCGCGCCCACGGTTCTGGGTTGTTCCAGCGCGGTGAGACGCAGGTCCTAAACGTGACGACACTCGGCATGTTGAAGATGGAACAAATGCTCGATACGTTGGATCTTGAAACGTCCAAGCGTTATATGCATCACTACAACTTCCCACCCTATTCGACGGGCGAAACCGGGTTCATGCGGGGTCCGAAGCGTCGCGAGATTGGTCACGGTGCCCTCGCCGAACGGGCAGTGCATCCGGTCATCCCGACATCTGAAGACTTCCCGTATGCCTACCGGCTTGTATCAGAAGTTCTGTCATCTAACGGTTCGTCCTCGATGGCGTCCGTGTGCGGGTCTTCGTTGTCACTGATGGATGCCGGCGTGCCGATCATCGCTCCAGTGGCCGGCATTGCCATGGGACTGATCAATGAGGGTGACACGTTCATCACGTTGACTGACATCCTCGGTGCTGAAGACGCTCTTGGAGACATGGACTTCAAGGTTGCCGGTACGGCTGACACCATTACGGCGTTGCAGCTTGACACCAAGATCGAAGGCCTTCCGGCCGAGGTATTGGCCAAGGCTCTCGATCAGGCCAAAGATGCCCGGCTGAAAATTCTGGCGGCGATGGCGGAAGCGATTGCGGGTCCTCGGGAAGAACTCAACCCGAATGCCCCTCGCATCATTTCGATTCGCATTCCCAAGGACAAGATCGGTGAGGTCATC
>CAJQPD010000117.1 GCA_905480085.1 uncultured Acidimicrobiia bacterium | reverse complement strand
GACCGAACACCTCCTCACCCAAGCCGAACGAGCACTGACTGAAGCCGGCATCGGTTTCACGGTTATTCAAGAGACTCCGGTCTCGCTGCCAAGCGCGGCATAACGCCCGTCTAGGGTCTGTCAGGCCGTGACTGCCGAACGTATCGACCCCGACGACTGGGACCGTACCCTTACCTTGTTGGACGGCCCCCAACTGATTGTCGCCGGGCCAGGCACGGGAAAAACAACCTTCCTGGCCCGTCGGGCCGCCGCCATTCTCAAATCCGGCGTGTCTCCCTCCCAGATTCTCGTTCTGACATTTTCTCGACGCGGGGCATCTCGACTGCGCGACGCCATCACCGCGACCGCCCCCACGCAGATTTCCGGACTGAGCGTCTCGACCTTTCACAGTTTTGCGTATCGACTACTCGAGGCGCACGCCCCGGCTGCCTTGGGATGGAACACCATGCCGACGCTGCTGACGGGCCCTGAACATGTGAGTGTCGTGGCCGGACTGCTCGCAACCGAAAACCGCGCCGATTGGCCGCTGCCGTTTCGACCGCTCCTCGATAGCCGAAGTTTCGCCGAAGAGGTCGCCGACTTCATTATGCGGTCCCAGGAATACCTGCTCGATGACGCTGCACTGTCGTCACTGGCCGCACCCCGGGCAGACTGGCGGGGCCTGGTCGCGTTCCGATCCAAGTACCTCGCAGCGATCGCTACCTCGGATCGGATCGACTACGGAACACTGCAAGCTCGAGCCGTCGAGTTGGCCGGACGAACCACCATTGCCGACGCCCTCGCCGATCAGTATCACTATGTCCTCGTCGACGAGTACCAGGACACCACGGCCGCCCAGGCTGCCTTGCTTGGCGGAGTTACCGAGCGCCGACGCAACCTGACGGTGGTGGCCGACCCCCTCCAGTCCGTATATTCGTTCCGCGGTGCCGAACTCGACAACGTTGATCGGTTCAGCGACCGGTTCTCAAGCGCTGATCAAACCGTGAAGCAATACGTGCTGACGACGTCATTTCGCGTACCGGCAGTCATCCTTGACGCGGCCAATCGTCTCGTCCCTCACGCCGAAGCCATCCGACCGGTAATCCCGGCACCTCATGCCGGAAGGCTTGAGCGTTTGCTGTTCACCCAGCAGTCCCAGGAGGCCGAATGGATCGCCAAGAGGGTTCAGCAGATGCACATCACAGAGTCGGTTCCCTATCACAAGATGGCCGTCCTGGTTCGATCCAAACGGCGCTTTCTCGCCGAGTTATCCCGGGCGCTTGAACGGCGCGCCATTCCCCATGATTCACCGGACACGCGCCTGGCCGATCATCCGGGCGTCAGGGCCGTGTTCGATATCGCCAACGCCGCCCATCACCATGACGCGAAGGTCGGGACCGGGGCAGCCGACGACTGTGATAGGGCGATTCGCCGCCTGCTCCTCGGCCCGATGTTTCGTACGGCTTTGGCCACCGAGCGCGACCTACTTCGGCTGCGCCGATCAACCGGCAACGACTGGGCGACGATTCTCGAGGCCTACGACTCAGAGTGGCTCAGGCCGCTGGCAACGCTCATTCGCGATGACACCTGGGCAACTGAGCTTCCGGCCGTGAACGGGTTCTGGCACGTCTGGTCAACGCTCCCCCAGTTTGAAGGACTGGTGGCCTCTCCGTCGGCGGCCCCCTATCGGGCCGCCTGGTCGGCGCTCGCTCAAGCGGTGGAGCGCCAATTTGAGCGGGACCCCCAGGTGGGCCTGCACGCATACGGGAAGCTCACCGAGCAGGATGACTTCGAGGCCAACCCTCTCCTCTCGTTCCGGCCCGATGGCGACCGCTTGACGCTCACGACCCTTCATCAGTCCAAAGGTCTTGAGTTCGATGTGGTCTTCATCGCCGACGCGACCGAAGGTTCCTTCCCCGACCTGCGAAGGAACCGCTCCCTGCTTCAACCACACCTGCTGTCCCCCAACCACGACATCGCCGACAGCCTCCAATTCCGACTGGCGGAAGAACGGCGACTCGCCTACACGGCCACCACCCGGGCCGCCCGCCACGCCATCTGGACCGCCACCTCGGCCGGTATCGACGAAACAGATAGACGCCCGAGCCGCTTCCTGACGGCCCTCGACGACGATGCTCCGCCCAACGTTGTCGACGAAACCGACGAAATCCCCGTGACAGCGCTTGAGGCCGAAGCGCTGCTCAGGCGACGGCTCACCGACCCGGCGGTAGGAGCGGGCTTCCGATTGGCCGCAGCCGAGGTCCTGGCCAGGAGACCGAACCGCGCCGTTCGTCACCCGCTCGACTTTGCCGGGGTCCGGCCCCGGGGCGGAGATCACGGGTTGATCCCCGACCAGGCAACGTTTTCCCCGAGCCAGGCAACCTCATATGACGCCTGCCCGCGACGGTACGCATTCGAGCGGCGGCTCGGCATTGCCAGCGAATTCGGACGCTACGCCACCTTCGGGAGCTTGATCCACGACGTGCTCGAACAGGCCGAGCGCCGCGCCGTCGCAACCGGCGCCGATCGCTCAACCCTCGACGATGCGCTGGTATGGCTCGACGAACTGTTCGACACGTACGACCTCGACGTCGGAGCTCGCCAACTGGCCTGGTACAACAAAGCCACCAAACTGCTGACCGAGCTATACGCCGACTGGATCCGTCCGGGAGCGACGGCGGTGATTCTCGAACACACGCTCTCGATGGACATCAACAACATCACCTGGAATGGCCGGGCCGATCGTATAGAACGACAAGCCGAGGGCGAACTCCGGGTCGTCGACTACAAGACCTCAACGAGCATCCCCAGCCAGGCCGACGCGGCTGAATCCATCCAACTGGCGTTCTACCTGGCGGCAGCTCAAAAGGACCCTGAGATCCTCAAACACGGCACACCAACCGAAGCCGAGTTCTGGTATCCCGCCGCCGACCGGAAGAAAAAGTGGGTGGCATTCGATCCGTCACGACTCGATGAGGTTCTCGGTTCCATGGCCGAGATCGCCGAGGGGATCCGGGCGGAAGATTGGACCCCGCGGATGGGCATGCACTGCAATAACTGCTCCGTAAAACTGGTGTGCCCCCTCTGGCCTGAAGGACGAGAGGCATTTGTCCGATGACCGCATTCCTACCAAGCAACGAGCAGTCAGCCATCATCGGTGCCCCGATCGGTCCCATGCGGATTGCCGCCGGGGCCGGAACCGGAAAGACAACCACGCTCGCCCATCGCATCGCTCACCTCATCGACTCGGGGGCGGATCCTGAACGAATCCTGGGAATCACGTTCACCAACAAAGCCGCCGCCGAACTCGCCGACCGGGTCCGCGAGGTTTTGGCCGATCATGTCGACCCGGCGCGCACGGTTGAGATCCATACCTATCACGGATTCGCCCATCAGGTCCTCAGTGAGTTCGGGCCGCTAGTAGGGGTGGAACGTGATACGCAGCTCATCACGCCGACGTTCGCCCGTCAACTCTTCCACGATGCCGTGGAAGGCGGTACCTACCGGTACCTGAACATCACGTGGAGCGGAATCCTCGACCGTCCAGCCCGGCTCGCCGCCGCGCTCGCCGACAACCTGGCCGAACCCTCCCACCTGGCCGGGCTCATGCCATCCAAGCTCGACGAGCTGTGGGAGACCCGACGGGAGATCCTCGGCATTATCGAGCGGTATGAACAGGAGAAACGACGCCTGGGAGTCGCCGACTTCGGTGACCTGATCTTACGAGCCAACCAGCTCAGCAGCGACTACCCGGATCTGGCGGCTCGCATTCGCAGTCGTTACGACGCGGTGTATCTCGACGAATACCAGGACACCAACCCGGCCCAACGCGAGCTGCTCCGCAAGCTCTTCGGAGACGGATTCCCGATCACGGCGGTTGGAGATGCCGACCAAACCATATATGAGTGGCGGGGCGCCTCGCTGGCGAACTTTTCGGGATTCGGCGAACACTTCCCCTGCCTTGACGGGTCACCCGCCCCGACCTACCCGTTGACACTCAATCGCCGATCCGGCCAGACCATCTTGAACCTGGCCAATCGCATACGCGAGGAACTCGGAGAGGTCACCGACCCACTTCGCGCCCTTGACGAGACGAGCCCGGCAGTGGTCAGCGTGCGTTGGGAGGGCAATGCCGTCGACGAAGCGGACTTCATCGCCGAACAGGTGCTGGTACTTCACGAGGAACAGGGCATCGCCTGGAAGGAAATCGCTGTCCTCTTCAGAAAGAACAAGGACATCGAGGCCGTCCGAGGCGCTCTTGAGGAATTTGGGATCCCCGTAGAGGTGGCCAACCTTGGCGGACTTCTCGGCATACCTGAGGTGGCCGATGTATTCGCCTGGCTACGCCTGCTCGACAACCCGTCGGACGAACCGGCCTTCATTCGTATTGCGATGGGCAGCCGTTATCGGCTCGGCATGCACGACGTCAAACCATTGTCACGATGGGTCAAGAACCAACCTGAGTTGGGCCGCTCGATGATCGAGGCCCTCGACCAACTTACGGCGGCGCAAGGCGACGATGACGGAAACCAGGCTCATGACGATCAACTCGCGGTCGACCAACTCGACGACCGCACGATTGACGCCCTGGTACATCTGCACAGCACCTACCGGAGCCTGCTCGAGGCCGCCCAGGGCGTGAACCTGATTGAGCTGGTGCGCCAGATCCTGTCAAGGACCGGAGCCTGGCCGGAGGTGGCCGCCATGCCGGCCGCCGCCCGCCAGTCGGCGCGACTGAATCTTTACCGCTTCCTCGATCTCGCCGAAGAATGGAGCCCGCTTGAAGGCCGCCCCTCGTTGCGGGCGTTCGTCGACTACCTCACCCTGATGGTTGAAGAGCAGACCGAAGAACTCGATACGGCCCGGCTGTCGGGAGAAGATGCCGTCGCTCTACTGACGGTTCATCGCTCCAAAGGGCTCGAATGGGACGCGGTGTTCATACCCGCCTTATACGACAAGAACTTCCCAAGTTCCTCAGGGGTCTCCGACGATCCATTTCGTCATCCGTACATGCTCCCGTACGAACTGCGACTCGACCGACACACGCTGCCACCCATCAGCGAGGACATGACTGAGGCTGAACGACGCGACCTGTTGCGCCAGCGCGACCTGGACCAGGAGTGGCGTATCGCCTACGTGGCGGTAACCAGGGCTCGCCGACGGCTGACGTTGACCGGGGCAACCTGGCACGGGACTACCGAAGTGCGCAAGACACCGGGAAAACCAAGCCGGCTTTATGAACTCGCCGCCGAACAGCCCGACGTCATCGACCTCGGGACGGTTGAGGACCCGGTTCGACCGGAGTCGCTCCGCCGGTCGCCGCTAGCCGGGTCGCCCGATCCGATATTCCCCGATGGGTGGGATGGCGCATTACGTGCCACCCTCGCCAACCCCGGTTGGGCCAGCCACCAGGCTGATCAACTTGGCGTGCGATCGACCTACGATCAGGCCGTGACCGATTTTCAGCAGATGCTCTTCGACTTGCCAGCGGACCCGATCAGTCCGACCAGTCCCGCTCCGCTCGCCACATCCGTCACCTCACTGGTCACCTATGCCAGCTGCCCAAAGCGGTACTACTGGTCCGAGGTCGATCGACTCCCCCGGCGCCCATCAGCCGCGGCTCGACGCGGAGTTGACGTTCATCGCAAGATCGAACTATTCCAACGGGGAGCGGTGCCGTTCGAGGAGGTCACCGACGACTTCTATGACGCTCCCGACTCAGGTCCGTCGGATGTTGCGAGCGCGTTCACCGTGTTCGAACAGTCGCGATTCTCAACCCAGGCCGCCCGCCTAATCGAAGCCCCGTTCGAGTTTGTCCATGACGGAATGCGTATCCGTGGTCGGATCGATGCCGTCTATGAAGAACAACCGGGGACGTGGGAAATTGTCGATTTCAAGTCGGGTAGACCATCTAAGAACCCGGCTATGGACGTACAGCTCCAGGCCTATGCAGTGGCCGTCGACCAGGGATCCCTTGGACCCGCCCCACCGGAGCAGATGATCGCCACGTTTGCCTACCTGGGGGGCGGGAGCCTCACCGAAAGGACCGAACACGTCGACGACGTCTGGATGGACGCCGCCAGAAACCGGTTATCGGACCTTGCCGCAGGTATCGGCGCTCGAGCTTTCGACCCGGTCCCATCGAGTGCCTGTTCCGGTTGTGACTTCCTCCGCTTCTGCCCGGAAGGAAAAGCCTGGTTGGAGCCCTAGCGGAGCTTGCCCAACACGGATTCCAGAATCAACGTCACGGGCCCATCGTTGAGCAAAGACACCTCCATCGAAGCGCCAAATTCTCCACCGGCCACGCGAACCCCACGATCTTGTATCTCAGTGGTCAGCCGGTCGAGAAGGCGAGCCGCCTCGATGGGATCTCCGGCTCCGGTGAAGGACGGCCGATTACCGCGCCTGACCGAACCGTACAAGGTGAACTGGCTTACCAGTAGGAGCTGTCCACCAGTATCGAGCAGCGATCGGTTCATCTTCCCGTCCGCGTCGGGAAATACCCGGAGATTGACCAACTTCTCCGCCAGAACCCGCACGTCTGTTTCCGAATCACCGTGCGTGGTTCCGGCCAGAACCAGTAAACCGGCGCCAATCGATCCGACCTCACGATCGCCGACAACCACCGACGCATGACGAACCCGCTGAACAACCAACCGCATGTCGGCACCCTACCGCCCCTAGGATGCCACGATGCCAATCCGTTGCGACTGGGTCCCTGACGGCGACGATTTGTACGCCGCCTACCACGACACCGAGTGGGGTGTGCCCGTCAAGGACGATCGAAAACTGTTCGAGTTTCTCATTCTTGAGGGCGCGCAGGCCGGGCTCAGTTGGAGAACCATCCTGGGGCGCCGCACGGCCTATCGACAGGCATTTGCCGACTTCGACCCGAACGTCGTAGCCGGCTACTCGGCCAGAGACGAAGCCAGACTCCTCGGCGATGCAGGAATCATTCGAAACCGGCTCAAAATCTCCGGCGCCATCAAGAATGCGCAGAGATTCCTTGAGGTCCAGGCCGACGCCGGATCGTTCGCCAACTACTTGTGGAACTGGACGGACGGAACGGTGATCGTGAACCGCCCCCGATCACTGGGAGAGATTCCGGCCCAAACCGATCTCTCAGTGAGGCTGTCGAAGGATCTCAAGCGACGTGGATTCACGTTCGTCGGCCCCACGATCATGTACGCCTATCTTCAGGCGGTTGGGATCGTCGACGACCATACGACCTACTGTTTTCGTGCGTAGGATCGGAATCATGGCATACGATCGACCCCTTCCAACGGAGCCCGACTGGCCAGGGTCTGCCGACCGCCCGACCGTCCTGCTCGCTGATGCCTCCAGTCAACTCGAAGAACAGCTGATTTCCAACTGGGCGAGTCGACTTGGCCATGACTACGAGACGATCCAGATCCCTCCCTCACGCCGCCGGCGTCTTCGTGTGCGGCCCGATCCACGCCTGGAAGCCAGATTGGGCCGGGGCGACGACCCCCTCATCGTGCCTGTTCGGGTGGTGTGGCAAGCACCCGATCGGGACGGGACACGATCTGTACGGCTATCGGATCTTCTCAAATTCGGAGATCCCCGGGATCCGAACGTGCTCCGGCAGAACCTCTTTCTCCGCAGGTTTCCGGATCGCTGCCAGATCGTGCTCGGCCAACCGGCCGGCGCTGCCGACCTTCGGGAGGCGTGGAAAGCATCCGACGACATGGTCGCCCTACGCGAGTTTGTCTCGCGCAGAGCCTGGCTGACCCTCGAGCGAGCCGAACGTCACGTGCGAGGAAATCGGTACAAGGTTCCCAAGTTCCTGACCGAAGAAATCGTGAGGACCGGTTCCTTTCGGGACGGGATTTCACTGCTGACCAAAGAAACCGGAAAGACATACGCGACCATTCACAAGGAAGCCATCGGCAACCTCAAAGAGATCGCCGCCACCCACTCACCGCTCGTTATCGACCTGGCCGCCAACCTGATCAGCTGGATATACCGGCAGGGATACAGATCGATCAATTATGACGCCGACCATCTAAACCGGCTGTATGAAATGGGCGAGCAACACCCGCTGATCTTCCTCCCCTCGCACAAGAGCCAGTTGGATCGCTTGATGCTTCAGTACATCCTGTGGGAGAACAACCGGCCCCCCAACCACACGGCCGGTGGCATAAACATGAATTTTTTTCCCGTCGGCCCGATCATTCGCCGATCCGGGGTCTTCTTCATCAGGCGCACCTTTAAAGACAAGCCGATCTATAAGTTCGCTTTGCGCTCGTACATCGATTTCCTGATCGAAAAACGGTTCCCGATCGAGTGGTATCTCGAAGGCGGCCGGAGCCGGTCCGGCAAGCTCCTTCCCCCCAAGTTCGGAATGCTCAGCTACGTGACCGAGTCGTACCTTCGGCAAAAAGCTGAAGACATCATTCTGCTGCCGGTCTCGATCGCCTACGACCAAATCCAGGATGTAGCCGATTACGCCAAAGAACAACGCGGCGAAGCCAAACAGGGCGAAAGCATCTCCTGGGTCATTCATGCGCTCTCCCAGCTTCGACGTCGCCACGGAAACGTGTATGTGAGGTTCGGGGAGCCGGTCTCGTTGGCTAGGACGCTCCCCGCCGGCACCATCGATGCTGACGAGAAATCGATCGCCATCCAGAAGGTCGCCTTCGAAGTCATGGTCCGGATCGGCCGGGTCACTCCGATCTCGCCAACCGCCGGCGTGTGTGTCGCGCTGCTGAGCCGACCCAACACGGCTCGCACTGCCGAAGAGATCACCGACTCCCTCCGAGAGCTCGCTGAGTTCGTGCTTCGCAGACGTCTTCCACTGACCGAACGGGTCCAGTTGGATGGAACCGACCAGGTCGTTGAAGTCCTTGGGCGTCTGGTTGAACACGACATTGTGACGCGGGTTGATGGCGCCCCTCATCCGGTTTATCAGATCGGAGCCGATCAACACCTGTCCGCCGCCTACTACCGCAATGTCGTTATTCATTTCTTCGTCAATATTGCGATCGCCGAACTGGCTCTCCAACGAATCGTCACCGAGCGACCGACCGACCCTCTTGACCTGTTCTGGGAAGAGGTGATGAGTATTCGCGATCTGTTCAAGTTCGAGTTCTTCTTCGCTCCGACAGAGGAATATCGAGCTGAGATCACCGGCGAACTCGAGGCGGTCAACCCGGACTGGCAAGCACGCGTCCTTGGCGGAGATGCCCGGGAGGTCCTCGACGCGATCCGGCCGGCGATGAGCACCTGGGCACTCGCACCGTTTCTTGAATCCTATGCCGTGGTCGCCGACGTGCTG
>CAJQPD010000116.1 GCA_905480085.1 uncultured Acidimicrobiia bacterium | reverse complement strand
GGCCACATCATCAACTCGTTCCCGTTGTCGGTGGAATAGATGACGATGGTGTTTTCCGCGATACCCAGTTCTTTGAGCTTCTTCAAGATCGCACCGACCTGCTCGTCATGCTCGAGCATCTTCGCTCTCACAACGTCTGTTTCGGAGCGCCCTTCATCCACGGCCTTCTGGACATACTTCTGAATCGGGTGCGACCAGATGTGGATGGCAGTCGTGTTGAACCAGAGGAAGAACGGCTTGTCGCCCTTGCCCACCTTATCCATGTATTTCAGCGTCTCGTCCAGAATCTCGCCGTCAATGGTCTCCATCCGCTTGCGTGTCAGTTTTCCAGTATCGACGATCTTCTGCCTGCCGACTCTGCCAAACTTCGGGTCCACCGTTGGGTCATCCACACTGGTCGCCCAGGTTTGCAGGACGCCGCGAGGGCCATACTTCTCCGTATAAGCTGGATTCTTCTGACCCGGATAATCAAGCTCCTCCGGCTCCTCTTCGGCGTTGAGGTGATAGAGGTTGCCCATGAACTCGTCGAAACCGTGGACGGTCGGCAGGAACTCATTGCGGTCACCCAAGTGGTTCTTGCCGAACTGGGCGGTGGCATAGCCCTGCGATTTGAGAACCTCGGCCAGCGTCGGGTCTTCCTTTTGAATCCCGAGTGTCGAGCCAGGGATGCCAATGGTAGTCATGCCGGTTCGAACTGGCATCTGCCCCGTTATGAACGCGGCGCGTCCGGCGGTGCAACTGGGCTGGCCGTAATGGTCAGTGAACAGCACACCTTCCCGCGCGATGCTGTCAATGTTCGGCGTACGGCCCATCATGCCGTGTGTGTAGGCGCCGACGTTCCACATGCCGATGTCATCACCCCAGATGACAACGATGTTGGGCTTTTCCTGGGCACTGGCAGGAGCCGTGGCCATGGACATGCCCAGCAACACTACCAGGACGGTAGAAACGCAGATCGGAAAAGAGACACGACTCATGGAATTTTCCCCACTTCGATCACTTCAGGTTGTTTTCTTTCTTGAACTCTTTGACCATCGGGGCTTGTGCCTCTTCGGCGGGCTGCCATCTACCCGACTTGATGAAGTCGCTGATCGGGTCGGGAACGGTACCCGGAGCCGGCGGTGCCGGTGGCTTATTCGGTCCGTTGACGGACCAGGCCTGGTCCGGCGAGACAATCATACGTTCGATGATGCTGTCCTTGGTGATGTTCCAGACCATGTTGTCGGTGGCCAGAGAGAGGGGTCCTGAATAGACATCCCGGACTCCCTCCAGGATGTCGTCGTGCGTGCCCTGCTCGTTGAAGAAGTGATAGCCAATCGCATGACGGGGTTTGATCGTGCTCATCACCTTGCCGAAAGCCGGTGGTGACGTGTGTATCTGTGTGCCCACGCCGATCGCCTGTCCGGGCGACTGGCCGTAAAACTTCACCAGGTCGGGTGGAGTTAGAAACACTTCGTGAATCGCCACGTCGGTGTCGACCGCGTTCTTGATGTACCACTTGTTCGGGAAGGTATCGCCGCCAATCACGACCTTCAGGCCGACATACTCGAGAATGAAGCTCACCGGACCGTCGCCTGCGTGAATCGCAGGCAGGGAACGGATGGTCACGCCATTCTCCTGGTAGACCACGGCATTGACTGCCTTGAAGTCAAACTCCTTTACCGTAATCTGACCTGGTTTCGGACTCAGTACGTAGTTTCTGGTCTTTGCATCCCAGTTGAACGCCTTGAGGAAGTGTTCGATGGCGTATGCGGTACCCATGTCGGGAGTGGCTCCGGTTGGGCCCCACACTCGAAGCGGTTTCGTGCGTCCTGCAGTCCAGCCGCCCGCCCAAAGCGTCGCCAGGTCACCCCAGTGATCGGTGTGCAGATGGGTCAGGAAGACCTTGTCGAGAAAATCATAGGGAATCATCAGGGCGGCAACGTTGACCATCGACCCTGTACCGACGTCAAACAGGAACTTGTCGCCGTTGCCGAGTTCGGCAAGCCAGCAGGTCGCGGCCTGATCACGCCGCGCGGCCGGCAGACCCGTGCCACAGGCAATCAATCGAATCTCGTCCGTCGCCAGGGCCTCGGTGCCCGGGTAATAGACGTAGCGGTCCGGCGCCGTGCCGGTCGGCGACTTCACTGTTCCGCCGGCGCCCAGGAATACGACCAAGGAGACGGTAAGAACAACCCCACCCAAGAACGCGATCGAGAGACGAAGTTTCATGGTCTGTAACCTCCTCGACTTTTGAGTCTGCAAATCAGAGTCTATTACGATCGCCGTGCACCCGGGCTAGACCCTCGTCACTGCGTAGGCCGTACCGCCATCCACCATCCTGGCCTGGTAGTAGACGCCGTCGTACAGGTAGTACGTTTGGCCGTTGATGGTCTTGGTGGTGTACCCCTCCGGCAAGTACGAAACCATCGCTCCGGTGGGCGCCTGGATCACCGAGTAGCCGTCGCTACCCTGGTTGTAGAACACGCCCATGTAGTAGTAGTAGGACACCCCACCGACGACGACGGTTTGGGTGTCGTCGGGCAGATCCGGAATCTTGGCTCCGATAGGAGCCGAAACGGCCTTGTAGCCACCGTTGCTTTCCTGGTAGTAGACGCCCTGGTCATAGTGGTAGTTCCGGTCGTTGAGAGACACGATGATCGCGGTCGTTGTCAACGCCGCGACGAAGAATCCCACGGGGTGCCAGAAGATCGGCCTAGGATGGAAGCCGACGTGGAAGCCGTGGAAGTGCGGGCCGTGGAAGTGCATGTGGGGGTGCATGTTGGGACCGTGACGGCCGGGGCCGGCCGGACCATGTCGCCCGGGGCCGCCCGGCCCGCCGGGTCCCCCAGGGCCGCTCCGGCCGGGGCCGCCAGGGCCGCCTCCGCCGTGACGGACGCCGCCCCGCCGCATGGCGGAGACCGGTTCGAGGGCAGTGATCAGGGTGAGCACGAGGATCGCGATCCACGTCAGCGATTTCCTGCGGATGGTCTCGATGGTCATGATCGTCACTCCCCCTTTCCCGCACTGCGGCCTGCGAACTCAATCCTCTCCGCACCCTCCGGAGGTTCGAAATCGAAGACTGTATTCCCGAGCCCTGGCGAAAGGTCCCAGTTCGAGAACCGCGCGGTGTACCGGGGAGCCCCGGGCTCCGTTTTGTAGACGATGGTTAATTTGCGCGGCAGCGGGCGGATACCGTCCTCGACCCAGATCTGCCAGTCGATGTCGGCCTGCTTGAATGCCAGGTGATGGCACGGAACGCCATCGACCTCATGCAAGCCGACGTACGCCCCGGTCTCGACGTCGCGAATCAGGTCGTCGTACATATGATTCGTGACGAAGTCGGCCAGCGGGAAATTCACTCCGTACGCGTCCCACAAACGGTCGACCGCATCGCCAAGGTCTTCCGGCACGGAGGCAATCGCGTAGGTCCAGCGAGTGACGTCGAGCATCACCGCCTCTCCACCTCCGATCCAGTAGCGAATCGGCTGCAGGTCGCCATGAAGAACCGCGTGGGCCTGGCCCGGCCGGCGAACCGAGAGATCCACCGTAGAGGCGAGTTCCACTAGATCCCCCCGATCCGTTCGCTCGTCGGACGTCTGCTCGTTGTGGACGCTGAACTGCTCGGCGTCGGTCAGCACGCCGGACATCACCTTCAGGATCTTGGCCGCCCGCGGCTCGATCTGCGGTGCGTCCTGGGCCGCGACGAAGCCGGTGGACAGGACCAACGCGGCCATAGCCAGCAG
>CAJQPD010000115.1 GCA_905480085.1 uncultured Acidimicrobiia bacterium | reverse complement strand
GCAGGCGTCCTGGCGGTCGCCGCCTCCGTGCTCTTCTTCGAACGGCGAGATATTCGAAACTGACCAGCTACTTTTCCGGAAGGGGCTCGAGCGCATCGGTGGCCCGGCGACCGCCGCAAGCCTCTATGTGACGTATTCCGTTTGGCAGCATGTCAGTAGGAAGGCACCGGTGCCGATCGATTTGTGAAATCCAATCACCCGAAATCCAACGAGCGTCGCGGAATAGGCGGGTATCTTCGTTAGGTTGTGGCACTGCGACCACGAGAGCGAGATGACTATGGAAATTGGGATCACGACGTTTGCCGAAACGATTCCCGTGGACGGTCCGCCGATTAGCCACGCGGTGCGGCTCAGGCAAGTGATAGAAGAAATCGAATTGGCCGATCAAGTCGGCCTCGATGTCTACGGGGTGGGTGAACATCACCGCCCTGACTTCGCGGCCTCGACTCCGACGGTGGTCTTGGCGGCGGCAGCCGGAAGAACCGAGCAGATCCGGCTGAGCTCTGCGGTGACGATCCTTTCGTCTGATGATCCCGTGCGAGTGTTCCAGCAATTCGCCACCCTGGATGCGGTGTCGAGTGGCCGGGCCGAACTTCTCGCAGGTCGAGGCTCGTTCATCGAATCGTTCCCCCTGTTCGGCTACTCGCTCGACGACTATGACGAACTGTTCGCCGAAAAGCTGGATCTGCTCCTCGCCATACGCGACAACGAACGCGTGACCTGGTCCGGGACGTTTCGTTCCCCGCTGGTCGAGCAAGGTATCTATCCCCGCCCCGAACAACACCCGCTACCCGTTTGGGTCGGTGTCGGAGGAAACCCACGGTCGATTGTACGAGCCGGGGTGCGGGGCCTGCCGGTTGCGTTAGCCATCATCGGCGGCAGTCCGATTCGTTTCTCGGGTCTCGCCGACCTCCACCGCAAGTCACTCAAGGAAGCGGGCTTTGATCCGGTCAAGGTGCCCCTGGCGGTCCACGCTCATGGGTATGTATCCGAGTCGGAGGATCAGGCCGTCGAGGAGTTCTATCCGGCGTATGCCAAGGCTATGACCGGGCTCGGGGCCGAACGAGGTTGGGGTCCAATGACGCGTCCCCAGTACGACTCGATGCGGAGCTCGCAGGGTTCGCTGGTGCTCGGCGACCCGGCGCAAGTTGCCGAAACGATCCTCCGGTGGCGCGACATACTCGGCATCGAGCGTTTCATGTTGCACATCAGTGTGGGAACCTTGCCTCACGAGCAGGTCCTTCGATCGATTGAACTCCTTGGAACGGAGGTCGCCCCGCTGGTGCGCGCCGGGTGATCGGGCTTTCGACGAATTGGATTGGTGACGAGAAGTTCTTTTCGGTCTAGTAGTTCCCCGCCGACGGAGTGTTTGGCAAGGTCGCTCCGATCTCTTGCCGTTTTCGCCCGATCAGTAGCCGGGTCCGGTTGGGGTCAGCCTGATAAGCTCGAATGTCTGGCTGAGGAGTCGCGTATGGACGACTGGGTATTTCGCGTTGATGAGCTAACTAAGTCCTACGGCGATGACGCCCCGCTCGCCAACGATGGGATCACGCTGCAAATTCGTCCTGGCGAAGTGTATGGCTTGCTTGGCCCCAATGGGGCAGGCAAATCGACCTTGGTAAAGCAGGTGATCGGGCTTCTGGAGCCAACCAAGGGCAGTATCACCATCGGACCGTACGACCTGGTAGCTGATCCTGATCACGCTCGCCAACTCTGCTCCTATTTGCCACAAGCCCAGATGCCAATAGCCTCGTTCAAGGTTCGGGAAGCCATCGAGATCGCCGGGTCGATCCGGGGCGGTGGTGGAGCGGACGTCAAACGTCGAACCAACGAACTCATCGAGGCCCTTGACCTTGGGGAGTGGCGAGATACTCTCGGAGCCAAGTTATCGGGTGGCGTAAAACGGTTGGTAGGGTTCGCGATGACCTCGGTGTGGCCCGGGAAGCTGGTGATTCTTGACGAGCCAACCAACGATGTCGACCCCTTGCGCAGAAGGATGCTGTGGGCAGAAATCCGGCGTCTGGGAGAAGCCGGCACGGCGGTCCTCTTGGTCACCCATAACGTGCTTGAGGCAGAAAAGTCGGTAGATCGGCTTGCGATCATCAACGAGGGGCGGTTGATCGCCGAAGGCACGTCGTCGTCGCTCAAGGCTACCGACAGTGGTTCATTGCGGCTTCAGGTGATGCTGGCACCCGGAACCGAGACACCGGCCCTTCCGGAGTTCGTGCGATTCGAGGGAAGGGTGGGGCACAACCTGGTCTCTGCGATTACCGAGTCGGATGCATCGGCCGGGATTGCCTGGGCCCAGAGATTGATGGCCGAAGGGTTGGCCGAGGAGTACGCCTTAGGAGCCACCACGCTCGAAGATGCCTACATCCGCTTGACTGGTCACGTGAGTGAGGAACTGTGACGGCGGTCGCTGATTCGGTCAGAGTTCCTGCTCGTCAGCGGGGGGCGGCTTTCTGGCTACACGGGTTCGGGTCCATGCTCCGCTGGGAAATGACTCGACTGCGGTTGCTCCTTCCAATCACGGCGCTGGTCCAGACCTTTACGGGGGCGGGCCTAGTGTTGGGAATCGGGCTCTTCTTCGAGGAAATGGCACCGCGGATTGCTCTGTATCTGGCCTCAGGGGCCGTCGTTATCTCGCTGGTGACCGTTGGTCTGGTCATGGGACCACAATTGGTGGCTCAGCAACGGCAAGAAGGCTCCTACGACTTCATCGTATCGATGCCGGTTCCTCGAAGTGCATCCCTGGCCGCATGGTTGGTTCTCAACAGCGTTGTGGCCCTGCCGGGCATCGTGGGAGCAGTGCTCGTCGCCATATGGCGGTACGACGCGGCATTTCATGTATCCATAGTCATTGTCCCCGCGACGCTCCTGACCCTGGTCGCCGGGGTAATGATGGGCCATGCCTATGCCCATTCGGTGCCGGAGCCGCTCATGGTTGGCTTGATCTCGCAAGTCCTCATCTTCGTGATTTTCGGTTTCTCGCCGATCAGCTACCCGGTCGAGAATCTCCCCGATTGGCTGGGAACGCTCCACCGCTATCTGCCCTTCATGCACATGGGGAACGTCGTGCGCGACGGGCTCACAGATGGCCTCGTGTCCGACGTCGGGTTCTCGTATGGCGTACTTTCGGCATGGACGTTGGCGGCGACCCTGGTCGCCGTCGTTGTGGCAAAGAGACGAGGATGACGCTCACAACCCGGACAGACCCTTGGATTCGTAGGGGAGGCCCCGCCCACCTCTGGTACAGCTACCGCCAGATGCTCCGGTTCGAGCTGACGAACCTGCGCAACTATCTGGTCGTCGCATTGGTGCTGCAAACGCTGATGGGGGCGGGCATGGGCATCATGTACGGTTTCTATCTCGGCGATCTACCACCTCTAGCCGCCTCCTTCCTGGTAAGCGGGGTTCCGGCGCTGGCACTGTTCCCGCTCGGCTTTGTCCTGGTCCCTGGCGTGATCTCCGGTCAGCGAATCGAGGATGTCTACGACTATGTCTGGTCGCTACCGGTTCCGCGGTCAGCTTCGGCCGGGGCCACATTTACGGTGTTCACGGCCATCTCGTTGCCGGGTACCGTGGTGGCGCTGTTTGTTAGCAGCCTGGTCTACGACGTCCAGCTCGATCCAAATTGGAGGATCGTACCGGCTGTCCTGCTGTCGGCATCGATGGCGACGGTCGTCGGCTATGCGGTCGGCCAGGGGATGCGCAACCCCCGCATGGTCAACCTGCTGACCAACCTGTTGATTTTCGTGATTCTCATGTTCTCGCCGATCGTGATTCCGATTGACCTCTTTCCCGATTGGCTGGCGACTGTTCACCGTGTCCTCCCGTTCTGGCACATGACCAATCTGATTCGTGACGGCCTCACAACCGGTTTTGTATCCAACGTTGGCGTCTCATACGCGGTCAGTGCGGCCTGGACGGTGGGGGCAGTGGCGCTTTCGGCGCGAGTGGTCGGCCGCCGCCGATGAGCCCGACTCTGTGATCATCGGTCCCTGCGACATGGACATCTGACGGCCTTGAGGCTGTGTACCGCTGCCTCGTTAATTTGTCGCCCTAGGTCGTCGCGGGAGTCGGAAACTCCGGGCCCGAACGCCGTGACCGTCGGGCCTGCCAGGCTGTCGCGGCGGCTAGTGAGTACAGGATGGCCGATCCGGTCAGGGCGGTACTCAGGTTGGTAAGGGTGGCGACTAGACCCAGCACGATACCGCCGGTGATCTCACCGAGCGAATGAGCTTGACCGATGAACGAATGGACGGTGGCTCTCGTGTTGTTCGCGGCATATGCGTTGGTCCACACGACGACGACAGGCTTGGAAATCGATCGCATCGTTCCTTGCATGATCAGACCAAGCGCGGCCAGATACAGGACGTTCACCTGGGCAAGAATGATTACGCCGACGGCCGTTCCGGCCAGCAGCAACGCCAGGGCGGGGACGAGAGCGGCCCCCTGAAGCCTTCGCCCGACTATTCGCAGGACGATTGCAGCGCCTACCGATTGAATAACGAGGATTGCCCCGACCACCACAACCTCACGGCCAGTCCATCCAACCACCGACAGGTCGTCGAGGCGACGCACGTAGAGGCGGTCGACCGCCTCGCTTCCGAATCCGGCCATGACCGTTGCAATAAACAAGATGCGGAGTGCTGAAACCTGGCGCACACTTCTGGCGCCTTCGCTGAGTAGTTGGCGAAGCTGCTTGGCTTTTCGTTCGTTGACCCGCGTGAATCCGGCTTCGGGCATCGTCACGGCCAGGCTGGCGCCTTGAAGGACCAAGCCAGATCCGAGAATGATTAGTGCAATAGACAATGACAGCGCCATAGCGAGTCCGGCAGCAGCCACCGCCCCGAATAAATGCCTGC
>CAJQPD010000114.1 GCA_905480085.1 uncultured Acidimicrobiia bacterium | reverse complement strand
GCAGCGATGAGCCTTGGCGCGGGCCGGGAGACGAAAGAAGATTTCATAGATCCAGGAGTAGGCATCACGCTCCATGCCAAAACCGGGGATTCGGTTGAACGGGGCGATCCTCTGGCGACGCTGGCTTTCAATGACCACGACCGAGTCGAAACTGCGCTCTCCTTGCTTCGAGAAGCGTGGGAGATCGGTGAAGCGCCGACTCACCAGGAAATAATCATCGATCGAATCGACGAGTAACTTCCATTCGGCCGGGCCTCGATTAGCCGTTCCGACCCGAGAAACCACCATTCCAGAATCACCGTAATGGACCCACCCAGGATTCCACAACAGTGTGAACAGCCGTTAACATCATCATCAGTACACGTTTACAAGGAGCTCGTATGAAGATCGCAGTTTGCGTGAAGCAGATCCCCGACCCGGCCTCCCCGTATCAATTGGACCCGACCACCCACAACCTGGTGCGACCGACCGAACAGGTCCTCGACGACACCGACCGGTACGGCGTAGAGGTTGGGCTCCAAATCGCGGGCGAAACAGAAGGTACGGTCACGCTCGTATCGATGGGCCCGTCGGGAAATCTCAACGGCATCCGCCAAGCCCTAGCGATGGGAGCCGACGGTGCGATCCTCGTCGACGATGAAACACTTAAGGGCTCCGACTCACTGACCACTGCCAAGATTCTCGCCGCGGCCATGGCACCGGAGTCCTTCGACATCGTCATTGCCGGGACGGAGTCAACCGACGGTTACTCGGGCGTCGTGCCCCAGCAAATTGCCGAACTTCTCGGCGTTCCGGCTCTCACGTATGCCAAGAAAATCGATGTGGAAGGCTCGACGGTCCGGATCAACCGTCAAACGGCGACCGGATACGACACGATTGAAGCCCCTACCCCGGTCCTGGTTTCCGTAACGGCGGGCGTCGTCGAACCGCGCTATCCGACCTTCAAAGGAATCATGGACGCCAAGAAGAAGCCGGTCGAGACCAAGACCGCCGCCGACCTCGGCGTCACGGTGACTGTCAACCAGCGAATCGCTCTCGTGGTACCTGCGCCATCCCGTTCGGGCGGCCAGGTCGTGATCGATGAAGGTACCGGTCACGAGAAGATCATTGCGATGCTCGAACAAGCGAAGGTGATTTAGTCATGGCCTGGATTTTCATCGAAGAAGTTTCCGGCGCCCCGGCCGTGGTCGGGCTCGAGATTCTGTCCAAAACGCGAGCGGACGGTGCGACCACCGTTCTCTATTTCGGGAAGGGTTCGGATGCCGCATTCGCCACCCTTGGCGAATTTGGAGCAACCGATGTCTTTCATCTTGTCCCGTCCGAGGGGTCGACCGGAACTGCGGCGGCGGCCGCCGCCATTGCAGACCTGGTTGGCCAGCACAATCCCGATGCGATCCTGTTCGGCCAGACGTATACAGACCGAGATGTGGCCGGTCGACTATCAACCCGGCTAGACCGCACAATGATCTCGAACGGCATTGATGTGTCGCTCGATGGATCGGTTGGAGTAACGACCGAGATCTTCGGCGGTAGCCAACTCGTGACCACGATGTTCGAAGGCCCCGGTCCGCACCTGGTACTCATCCGACCGAAGTCATTCCCTGCCGAGCCATCTGGCGGGGGCGCTCCAACCGTGACCGCCGTACCACTGCCCGACGCCGGGCATGCGGGTTCTGCCCGCGTCACCGGGTCATTTGTCGAAGAGACCGAAGGGCCCAAACTCGAGGAGGCGGCAGTCATCGTGGCCGGCGGACGCGGACTGGGAAGCGTCGAAGGCTTTGAGTTGGTCGAGAAACTGGCCGCCCCACTAAAGGCCGCCACCGGAGCCACCAGAGCCATTGTGGATGCCGGCTGGGTGCCCTACTCCAAGCAGGTTGGACAGACGGGTAAGACGGTCAAACCTGATGTATACATCGCCTGCGGCCTGTCGGGCGCCATGCAACATCTCGTCGGCATGAAAGACTCAAAGTTGATTATCGCCATCAACAAGGACGAAGAAGCTCCCATTTTTGCCGTGGCGGATCTGGGAATCGTCGGCGACGTCCACCAGGTCCTTCCCAAACTGATCGAGGCTTTGGAAAACCGATAACCACGAGAACACCCGATGCAAAATCAAGAAAGCGGCGGTCTGTCGGCCCGCCGCTTTTCTTGATTGGTCACCAAAGGAGACGACCCGCTCAATCATCCGACTCGGGATTGAGAAAGAAACCGTACGGAAGCAGCTCTGTATTGGTGTGCGAACGACTCTCACCAACCGCAGTCGTCACAATGATTCGAGTGATTCCAAACTCGTTGATGATCTGACGGCAGTTTCCACACGGGTAGGCGCCGTCGAGAGAATCGGCATCAAGACAGGCCACCGCAATCGCGCTCATCGAGCGAGCCCCCTGCGAGACCCCAGTGACGATGGCGGTTACCTCGGCACAAATAGAGCTTCCGTAGGCGGCGTTCTCGACATTACAGCCGGTGACAATCTCCCCGGCTGCTGTGAGGATCGCTGCCCCAACCCGGAACTTTGAATACGGCGCATAGGCGTTCTCTGCTGCTCGGCGGGCTGCTGCAACGAGAACGGCGTCGTTTTCGACGTGCATCAGGCGTCAGCCAACAGGGCATCCACAAACGCCTCAGGGTCGAACCGGACAAGATCGGCAACACCCTCACCGACTCCAATAAATTTCACAGGGATCCCCAATTCTTTCTCGACTGCAATGGCGATGCCGCCTTTGGCCGTGCCATCCATCTTGGTAAGAACAATACCCGTGACCCCGACAGCATCGGTGAATTGTTTGGTTTGAGCCAGGCCGTTTTGACCGGTGGTGGCGTCGAGAACGAGAAGGACCTCATCGATCGTCCCCGACTCTCTTTCGAGGACACGAACGATCTTGGTCAGTTCAGCCATGAGGTTGGTCTTCGAGTGAAGTCGTCCAGCGGTATCCACAATCACAGCCCCCTTACCGCGGGCTTTGGCCGCCTGATAGGCATCGTGGGCCACTGAAGCGGGATCGGATCCGGAGGCAGCCGTAATGATTTCAACCCCGACCCTGTTCGCCCACGTGCGAAGCTGCGTGTCAGCGGCCGCTCTAAACGTGTCGGCCGCCCCGAGGATCGCTTCAGTGCCTTCTTCGCGCAGTCGGGCAGCCAATTTGGCGATGGTCGTCGTCTTGCCAACGCCGTTTACTCCAACCACCACGATCACCGATGGCTGGTTGACTTGCCTAATCGAGCGGTCTTGACCCTGCAAGGTTGACAACAGCTCGGCCCGGAGCGCGGCCCGGACGTCGTCAGGAGTGTCGGGGTTGCTTCGCCTGACCTTGTCAACGATGCTCGTCGCGGTGGCGACCCCGAGGTCGGCGGCGATCAGCGCTTCTTCAAGGCCTTCATACATGTCTCCGGTCGTGGATCCAAGTACTTCACGCAGCTTGCCACCAAGGGTTGTACGGGTCCTGGCGAGCCGATCGGCCAGGGAGGCAGGGGCGGCCGCTTTCTGGGTGGGCGCCTTCTCGTCAATCGATCCGATGTTGGTGCGGCGGTGTCGCAACGTGTAGAAAAGTCCACCGCCGATGACAAGAACGGCCGCAACCACCAGAATGATGATCAGGGTTGTGTCCACAACCATACGTTAGGCGTCTTCAAAGGCCAGTTGACCGCTCATCTTCTTGGCGATGACCTTTGAGGATCCGCCCGGTTCCATGGTGACCCCATACAGGATGTCGGCACACTCCATCGTCTGTTGCTGATGGGTGACGATCATGAGCTGGGCAGACTCACGGAAGTTCTCAACCAGGTCCAGAAAGCGGTGAAGATTGGCATCATCGAGAGCAGCCTCGACCTCGTCCATGATATAGAACGGACTGGGCCGGGCTTTGAACACCGCAAACAGGAAAGCCAGAGCGGCCAACGACCGCTCGCCACCAGACAGCAACTGAAGACGACTGACCTTCTTGCCGAGGGGTTGCGCTTTGATGTCGACGCCGGTCAGAAGCGGGTTTTCGGGATCGGTCAGGATCAATTGACCCCGACCTCCAGGGAACAGAATCGAGAAGTGCTCTTCGTAAAACCGGGCAACCTGATGGAACGCCTCGGTGAAGAGCTCCATGATTTGCTCATCAACCGCCCGGATGACTGCTCTCAGCTCATTCCGGGCCTGCTCAAGGTCGTCGAGCTGGACTTGCATGAACTCGTACCGCTCGTTCAGTTCGCGGTATTCGGCTGCCGCGAGTGGATTGATTGGACCCATCCGACGCAGTTCACTTTCAAGCTCGTTGAGCCGTTCACGCATGTCGATATGTTCAGCCAGCTCCGGGCGAGGGGCGGCGAGAGCTTGTTCCTCGTTGGCATCGGCGTCCCTGCGCAAACCTTCGGCAGTCGCTTCCAAACGGACTCGCAATTCGGCGAGCTCAATACCCAGCTTCGAGAGACTCTCCTTGTTCGTGCCGATCGTCCGCTGAAGTTCATCGCGGCGGTTCCGAGTGTCACGCAGCTTTCGGCCGGCTTCACCAGCTTCTTCTCGCAACTTCACCTGCCGGACCCGGAGCGTGGAAATGTGCTGACGAACGATGTCAAGAGCCTGGCGAGCCTGGGCGTCAATCCGCTCCAAATGTTTGATCTCTGTCGGGTCGACCGGGTTGGCTTCCAACTCGGTCGACTCGGTCGAGACCTCGTCAAGTCGACGCTGCAACATGGCTCGCCGCTCAATGATGGCGCCATGAGTGGAAGCGGATTCTTGGGCGGCGACCTTTGCCTCATCTCGGCGGTGGGCCACCTCCCGGCGACGCTCCGCCAGTGCCTCCCACGCTTTTTGACGTTCCGCTTCCTCGCCTTCCAGGGCGGCCAGGCGCTGCTCCAACCGGGCGATCTGCTCTTCTCGCTCGGAAGCCGACTCGGCAATCGCCGTACGGCGGCCTTCCAGGCGAGCGATCTCTTCGATGAGACCAACCCGCGACCTCGTCAACCGGCCGAGCGCCTCGGTCGTACCCGACAGACGGGCCTCGATGCGTTCGAGGCCGGACCTGGCTTGCTCCTCGTTGGCTTTGGATTGCTCGTATTCCCGCTTGGCCGTTAGGTACCTGCTCCTGGCTCTGGCCGCGTCCTGCTCGGCCCGTTCGAGCCCCACCAGGGCAACCTCCAACATCGCCGGGGTCGCCCCATCGGGATTGGCAATCCGGATCCCATAAGACGTGATGAGATCACCTTCCGGGGTCACCACCCGAACCAGTGGATGGCGTTGAACGATTTCCCAGCCCGAAGACCATCCCTCTGCCAGGACCACATCACCAAGCAGAGTATCGGCGAGATCCCGATCGGCATTCGGCCCAAGGGCATCGATCAATGTCTGTAATCCCCAGGTCTCAGCAACTTCGCCGGCGATCGACGACCCGCCCTGGGTATGAGTAACCATCGGTACCCCGCCAAAACCCTCGGATTTCAAATCTCCGACGAGAGCACCAAGGTCCGACGGAGAAGTCACCGTCAGCGCGTCTGCCCATAGCCCGAGGGCGGCATCCACCGCTGCCGCAAGCTCGGCAGGGATGTCGAGAGCTTGAGCGATCGGACCCGTCACCTGTTCAGCTATTTCGGCTCGCTGTCTGGCAGCGGGGTCGGCCAGACCGGCGACGGCTCCTTCGAGGGCATCAACCCGGGCGGCGGCAGACGCCAATGTGAGTTCAGCGGTCTTGACATCGGCCTCGGTAGCCGCAAAACGGTCGGCCTCCACCGTATGCGCCCGGCCAGCCACCTCATGTTCTGACTGGGCCAGGCCCTGCTCAACATCCAATGCGAGTATGTCTTCGTTGGCCCGGTCGATCTCGGCAGTTTCCCGGTCGACCTGGGCTACCAGCCCATCGAGCCGTTTGGTTATCTGGTCGCGTTCGCGTCGATCGCGGTCGTTGGCAGCTTGCCCTGACCGCAGGTCCCCGCGCACAATGGCAATGGCGCCCTCAGCCGGCATAGCTTCCTGTTCAGCCAGGGAACGCTCTTCGTCCTCCAAAGCGGCCAGAATCCGCGCCGCCCGCTCAGCGGCCTCGGCTGCCGTTGCTTGATCCTCAATCGACAGGGCGAGGTTGATCTTCAACTCCTCGGCTTCGGCTAGAAGATCGCCTCGTCGCTCACCGGCTCCCTCAAGCCGTGCCGACAAGCTTCGACCGCGTTCGGCGGCGAGCGTCGACGTCGAACGTAGTCGCTCCGCCGTGGTCTCCAACCGAGCGGCGGCAGCCGTATCGCGGTCCAGGGCCCGGCCGGCTTCTCCAGCCGCATCCGCCAGGGGCTCGAGCGAACGTTCGGTCTGGTCGAGCTCTCTCTGAGTCAACGCCAGCGAGTTGGTCCTGGTCGACTCCTCTGTTTCGGCCCCGGCGATGCGATGACTGATCTTGCGCAGGGTTTCGCCACCGAGGAAGAGGCGGAGGCCCTGGATTTCAGATCGAACACCCTCAAAACGATCGGCGTCCTCCGCCTGTCGCTTCAACGGTCGAATCTGGCGCTTGAGTTCCTTGAGGATGTCATTGAGCCGAAGAACGTCTGCGTCGGTCCGTTCCAAGCGTCGAATCGAACGATCCTTGCGCTGGCGGTGTTTGAGAATGCCGGCTGCTTCCTCGATGATGGCCCGGTGATCCTCAGCCTTGGCATTGAGGACTGCGTCAAGTTGCCCCTGTCCGACGATCACGTGCTGATGGCGGCCAACCCCAGAATCAGCCAACATTTCCTGGACATCGAGGAGTCGACAAGTAACCCCGTTGATCTCGTAATCGGACGAGCCGTCGCGATACAACCGCCGGGTCACGGTCACTTCAGCCAGATCCAACGGGAGCTGACGCGATTCGTTGTCGAAAGTGAGAGACACTTCGGCCCTGCCAAGTGACGGGCGCATTGCCGTACCGGCAAAGATGACGTCCTCCATCTTTTCGGTTCGCAGGTTTTTGGTCGACTGCGTACCCATCACCCAGGCGACGGCGTCGACCACATTCGACTTTCCCGAGCCGTTCGGTCCGACAATCACCGTCACACCGGGCTCGAACTCAATGCGCGTTCGATCGGCGAACGACTTGAACCCCGTTATTTTCAGAGACTTGAGGTACACGTAATTACATCCCTGTGATTAGTCGCAATGAGGATATCACGCGCGTTACGGTCTTCGCTCCGTAGTCAGGTTTGGCAGACGGGGCACCAGAAACTCGACCGGCCGCCAAGGACGGTTCGGCTGATTGGCGTTCCGCATGTGCGGCAGTCGTCCCCTTCCCTGCCATACACCTGCAGGCGCCTCGTGTAATCACCGGCGCGACCATCCGGAAGCAAATAGGCGAGATCATCGAGACTGGTTCCTCCGTACTTGAGTCCGGCTTTGAGTACCGGTCCGATCGAGGATCGGATCGCTTTCACTTCGTCAAATGTCAGGCCGCCGGCCAACCGGTCGCCCCTGACCTTGGCCCTTGCCAGCACCTCGTCGGCGTAGATATTCCCAAGACCGGCCAGGAAGCGCTGATCGAGAAGCAGCGTTTTGACGGCTACCTTGCGTCCCGCCATCCGATCGAACAGGACGGGCGCACCAGGCAGAGCATCGAGGGCATCGGGACCGAGGTCACCAATCGAGGAGTGGTCCAGCTCATCCGGAGTGTGGGCGGCGACAAAGCCAAACGTGCGAGGGTCGACCAGGCGAATTTCCTCGTTGCGGTCGGTGGAGAACACGACGTTGGTGTGTTTGTCCTCAGGATCGCCGACCGCCTTGATCTGGAATTTGCCCGACATTCCCAGGTGCATGATGAGGGTGATATCTCCCTCGACTTCACCGACCATGAACTTGCCGATTCTCCCCAGGTGATTGAGCCGTCTTCCGACCAATCGATCGACGACGTCTTCTGGTCGCTCGTTTCGCCGCGTCATGCGCGGGCGTCGAATGTCAACCTTGACGAATTGGCGACCCTCCATGACGGGTGCCAACGATCGTCTGGTGGTTTCGACTTCAGGTAACTCCGGCACGGCCAGTCCGCTACAACGTGTCGAGGGCTTCGGCGGCGGCCGCTTGCTCGGCTTCTTTCTTCGATTTGCCTTCGCCGGACCCGGCCGGCTTGCCGTCCACCTCAAGTTGCGCCTCAAACGTCTTGGCGTGATCGGGTCCCGACTCGGTGACCCGATATCGAGGTCGCAGGCCCCGGGAGGCCAGTTCCTCTTGGAGGCGAGTCTTGTAATCGCGCTTGCCGGGCTCGACAGCCCTGGCAGCCACCAGCGGGGTCCAGAGCCTCAGGACCACGTGTCGGGCCATGTCAATGCCGCCATCGATGTAGACCGCTGCAATGACGGCCTCCATGGCATCGGCGAGGATGGACGACTTCTTTCGCCCGCCCGAGGCTTCTTCCCCGCGCCCCAAAGCCAGGTTCTCTCCGATATGCAACGAGCGAGCCAGATTCGCCAGCTCATCGCGGTTGACGCAAGCCGCCCGCACTTTGGCCATCGTCCCCTCGCGTAGCTGCGGATAGTTGGTGTACAAGTGATCGGTTACCACCAGCTGAAGGACGGCATCACCAAGGAACTCAAGTCTTTCGTTGTCATCTACGACCGGACCCTCAGCTGCGAATGAACGATGCAGCAAAGCGTGTTCGAGCAATGACACATTGGTGAAGGTATAGGAGAGCGCCTCTTGAAGTTCTGTCAGCATCAGGATTCGGAGGCAAGCTGATTGGCGATCTCGCTGACCAGACCGCGACGGGCCCCATCGGCCGCCATCGCCAGAGCGTTTGCGATACCCATCGCCGTCGCGGATCCGTGCCCGATAACGACAACGCCTTTCGACCCGACCAGATGAGCGCCATGGTCTGCGGACATCGCTTCGGCGAGACGCTTCAAGTGTGGAAGCAGCTCTGACCTGGCTGCCTCGGATAGGGAGGCTGCAATGTCAGAAAACATGCCGAGCGTTATTCGCATCATTCCTTCGGCGGTCTTGAGGGTCACATTGCCCGTGAAGCCATCCGTTACAAATACATCGGCAATGTCATTGGCGAGATCTCGTCCTTCCACGTTACCGACGAAGTTGACGGCCGGGTCCCACTCCAGAAGGTCATAGGCAGCCCGTTCGAGGTCGCGCCCTTTGCCCCGCTCCTCACCGATGGTCAGCAATCCAACCCGCGGGTTCTCGCAGCCGAGGTACACCCTGGCCACCTGACTTCCCATAACGGCGAACTGGTTGAGATGCTCCGCCTTACAGTCCGGGTTGGCCCCGCTGTCGAGAACCACGGTTGGCTTGAACGGGGTTGGAAAAATGGTAGCGATGGCCGGACGGAGCACCCCTGGCAACCGACCGATGATGATTGCTGCTGCCGCCAGCGAAGCTCCGGTCGATCCGGCCGATACCAACGCGTCGGCCTCCCCGTCACGGACGAGTTGAGCTGCGCGCACGATCGACGAACCAGGACGTTCGCGAATGGCCCGCACCGGATTGTCGGCCATCCCGATCTTCTGGCTGGCATGGACAATGGGCAGATCGGCACCGAGCGCTTCCAAATGGGCATGAAGCTGCGACTCGTCACCGACCAGAACGACGTCGACACCCCGCTCGGCTGCCAGGACAGCCCCGGCGACCGTCTCAACGGGCGCATGGTCGCCGCCCATCGCATCAAGCGCTACACGGGCCAGGGCGCGCTCCTAATTGTCAGCGGGAACTGTGACCTCGCGGCCACGATAGGTACCGCACGCCGCGCATGCTCGATGCGGACGCTTGGGTTCGTGACACTGAGGACACTTCGAAGGAGTCGGATGCTCCATCTTCCACTGCGACTTGCGTCGGCGAGTGCGCGAACGCGACATTTTTTTCTTGGGGACCGCCACGGCGAACTCCTTACAGGTCTTCGGGGTCTAAAAGCTGAGCCAATATAGCGAAAGGCGACGAACTCACGTCATCGTGACCTTCGCACGGTTCCCTATTCAAGTCGGTTCCGCACGTAGAACAAAGTCCGGCGCAGTCCGGTCGGCATACCGGCGACAGTGGCAGGCTCAAAACGACCTCGTCGCGGATGGGCGGTTCGATGTCGATTACGCCGTGTTCATGCACCTGCATGACATCTTCGGACTGGGGATCTTCTGCGTAAAGCTGGCTGAATGTCGCCTTGCCGGGATAGTCGAATTCGATCAAACACCGAATACAGATTGCCTTTGCCACATACTCCATGCGCCCTGATGCCATGATGTCGCGAACTCCGGCGTCATAGCGAACCGAACCGGTCACGGGCCCTTCGAGTTTGGCTGCGTCCATGACAGCCGTGACCTCCAGAGAGATCTGATCCTCGCGATGCGCACCTGGCGTGCCAATAAGATCGGAAACAAGCACCTTCATGATGCGGGTCAGCCTACTCCGGTGGGGTCAATCCAGAATCGGAACCTCACCGGCCGGTGGGCGGGCCTGGTGGAATTCTGCTCGTGTGTCGCGGACCTGGCGCATCAGATTTCCGAACAGATGTTCAAGCTGGACGAGTCGGTCTTCGCCATAATCCTCGGCCTGGAGTCGAATCCGTCGTCCTTCGCCTTCGGCATTGCGCACCAAAATGTTGGCTTCCTCGACTGCCTCGGCCACTATGTTCGATTGGGACACCATGAGATCGGCCTGGTGGCGGGCGTTTTCCATGATGGCATGGGCCTTGTGATTGGTCTGGGCCAGGATGTCTTTCGACTTCTCGGTCGTGCGCGCCACAAAGGCGGCCTGTTCCCTGATCATCCACCGGGCGGCCCGCAACTCGTCGGGAAGCAGCGCCAGGATGCGTTGGAGATTGGTAATGAAAGCTGCCTTGTTCACCAGCACATTTTGCGAAAGAGGCATTGTCTTGGCCTCAAGCAATTGTGCGACGAGTTCTTCAAGCATCGACTCGACGGCGCCGACCTCGGAGCTGTCGAGTGGGTCGGTCAGGTCGATGCCAATGCCTGGCATCGGTATGACCTTCGAAAACACGTCCTCGGGATCCGCGGCGAGAACATCCTCGAAGTTTTCGACAGTCTCGTCGCCGATGATGTCGACGAAATCGGCCAAAGGGTCGTCGGGGGTTGTCGTTGCTGATCCTCCTCGTTCGTTGGAATCTCCAAAACGGTTGTCAGACATAATGATCTACTCCTCTAACGCGACGGCTACCGACGGAGGCACCAGGCCTTCGATCGAGCCTCCAAGTGCGAATATTTCTTTGACCAATGACGATGAAATATGAGCTACTTCCGGGCTGGCCGGAAGGAATACGGTGTTGATGCCTGACAGGTGGCGATTCATGTGCGCCATCTGGATTTCCGCCTCGAAATCGGCCACTCCTCGAACCCCCTTGACGATGACCTGAGCCTCGACAGAGGCAGCCAACTCGACAACCAGGCCAGAGAACGTCTCCACCCTGACATTGGTCCGATCCGCCAGAAGGTCGCTCAGAAGGCCCATCCGCCGATCGGCCGCCAGGCGGGTCGTCTTTGCCGGGTTGGCAACTATCCCGACCACTACCTCGTCGAACATCGACGCCGCCCGGCGGATCAGGTCGAGATGGCCGTTGGTTGGCGGGTCGAAACTCCCCGCACACAATGCCACCGTCATGTCGACTCCTTCTGGAAACGCCAAAGTTGTGCACTACCGTATCGCCGCGCGTCGACCAACACGAGGCTTTCCGTTTCGGGAAGGGCAGATCCGACCTTCCGATGGAGAACCGCCAACCCTCCTGGCCGTAACCGGGCGGCCACGGCAGCCATGGTCCGGCCCACCTCTACATCGCTGTCAGCGTACGGCGGATCAACGAAAACGAGATCAAATAGATCAGAACGTTGCGCGAAGAATCGGGCGACGTCGACCGGGATCACTTCGCCACCGAGGCCGACCGCTTCACAGTTCTTACGCAAGAACGTAACCGCCGTCCGATTCCGTTCGACAAACACTGCCCGTCTGGCACCCCGGCTGAGGGCCTCAAGGCCCATGGACCCGGTCCCGGCGTACAAGTCGAGCACTTCGGCACCAATTACCACCGACCCGAGCGAGGAGAAGAGCGCTTCTTTGACCCGGTCTTGCATCGGTCGGGTCGAGTCCCCTGGCGGGGCGTTGAGACGTCGGCCCTTGGACCGCCCAGCGATGACTCTCATGAGACGAACAACCATTCTTTACGGTCGCCGAGAAGGGCTTCGACTTCCTCGCCAATTTCATCATTGAGGACTAACTGATCGGCCACCATCGCAAAGGCTTCCCGCCTGGCAGCCACGAGGATATCGAGGTCCCTCAGCAGGTCGGCAATTCTCAGATCGCCTGAACCCGCCTGGCGGGCCTCGAACACGGTCCCCTGACCACGAATCCGGAGATCCTCCTCGGCGAGACGAAACCCGTCCGTTGTCTCGACCATGGCGGCGATTCTGGCAATCCCCTCGTCGGTCGTGGGATCAGCAAGCAAAACGCAGCGGGAGACGTGTTCCCCCCGGCCGACCCGTCCCCGGAGTTGGTGGAGCTGACTCAGCCCAAACCGCTCGGCGTCCTCAATCACCATCAGTGTGGCATTCGGGATATCGATGCCTACCTCGATGACCGTCGTCGCCACCAGAACGTCGACGTCCCCCGCCCTCATCGAGTCCATGACGGCTTCCTTCTCACGTGGTTTCATTTGCCCGTGAAGCAGCGCAACGTTGAGGTCGT
>CAJQPD010000113.1 GCA_905480085.1 uncultured Acidimicrobiia bacterium | reverse complement strand
AGAGAAGGAACGAAAAAATAAGCAAGCCCGCCGAGGCACCCGACGCTGCGCCGGCATTACCGGTCCAGGACCCGATGAACAGGGCCAGCGACCCGAAGAACAATGAAATCGCGAACACGTGGACACTCATCGCGCCAATCGATAGGCCGATCGTGTTGGACCCGACGAGCGCCACGCTGGCCGCCGAGCCGAGCCAAATGAGCAAGGAACCCACCGCGACGACCGCGAGCATCGCCCTCATTTTGGCAAGAAGTACCGTCGTCCGGCTCTTGGGGTTGGACAGCAGGAGTCCGATCGTGTTGTCTCGTTCTTCGCCAGCTATCGCCGAGGTGCCGATCGAAATGGCCAGACCACCGAGCACCATTGGTGCGATCAGGTTGAGCATCTCGCCAAGTACGATCGACGTGCCGGTCCCATCGACCGAAATACCCATCGCCGACAAATACGCTTCAGGGAAGCTGGCGGCAAAGTCAGCTATCACCTGATCGAGGTCGGAGTAGACCCACACGGCAAGTGCGACCATGGCCGATACCGACAACACGCTTATCAACAAACCAAGGGTTCGCTCTTTGACGGTCTTGGAGTAGATGGTGGCGAGCATCAGCCAACCACCTCCGATGTCTCCGAGCCCCGGTAGTAGGCCAGGAAGATTTCTTCCAGATCTGCTTCTGAACTAGTGAGATTGATGACGTCATGATCTGTCGCTGCCCTGAGCAGCGAAGACATCGCCCCTTCGAATGAAACGGTGGCAGCCGTGCCTTTGACGGACACGCTCTTGACTCCAGGAACTCCCGCAAATACGGATTCCGAAATCGGTCCAGCGAAATGCAGGGTAACTTTGCGGATCGCTTTTTCCTTGAGCGACTCCATGGTGTCAACCACTGCCAGACGGCCTTCCCTGATGATGGCCACCCGGTCCGCGACCCTCTCAACCTCGCTGAGCGTGTGGCTCGACAGGAACACGGTTCGACCTTCTCCGGCTACTTCCCGGAGCATGGCCTGAAACTCTTGCTGAACGAGCGGGTCAAGTCCGCTGCTTGGCTCATCGAGAATGAGAAGGTCCGGCTTGTTCATGAAGGCTTGTATCAACCCGACCTTCTGGCGATTACCTGACGACAAGTTGCCAATCTTCCTCGTTAGATCGGAATCCAAACGGCTCGCAAAGTCGTCGACTACCGACCAGTCGACGCCACCGCGGAGGTTCGCGAAGTAGGTGAGCAACTCCCGACCCGTCAACTTGGGATACATGGCGAGGTCTCCGGGAACGTATCCGATGTGTTGGCGAATTTCGACCGCATCCTCATGCGAGTCGAGACCCATGATGGTGGCCGTCCCTGACGTGGGACGGATCAGGTCCAGAATGGTCCGCATGGTGGTCGTCTTGCCGGCTCCATTCGGGCCGAGAAACCCGAAAATTTCACCCCGGGCGATCTCCAGATTCAAATCCTCAAGCGCCCTGACTTCTCCGTAGTGTTTGGTCAGCCCTCGGGTGACGATGGCGGGTCCGTTGGTCATGGTTTTACCTCTACTCTCCGGTGCAGACGTTCGAGCAGCCCTGGCCACTCTTCAGCAAAGAACCTGGCGACTTCCTCCAATTCGGTAACCCGTTCCGGTCGAATATTGGGAATCACAGCCGAGCCGGCCTCGGCCAAGGCCCGCATCTGGACGATTCGGACAAGTTCGGTATCCATCGATCGGGACCAAACATGGTCGGGGAGTTGATAGAAGCTCGCCCGACTACCGGAGAACGTTACGCGCTCAACCAACCCAAGCTGTTCCAGAAGTCGGACCTGGGTTGAGATGGATCCGGCGCTCACCCCGAGGTTCGAGCGGAGTTCCACCGCCGACTGGTGTGGCGGATCACAGATCATGAGCCAGCCCAGAATGCGCCCGGCAGTTCGCCCCATCGAGAGAGACTCCCAGAACCGCCCGACCCGCTCCACATAGTCGGATTGCGCATCGGTAATATTCACAGGTTTCAGGATACTCTGAAACTATTGAACGAACAGCAGGTCCAACTGAGGATTTCCGCGGACCGGCCGATGCACAGTCAGCGAGAAGGGGTTAAAAGAATCGCCAGAGGCTTGCCAATCGGTTATCCCCCACTTATCGCAAGAGTCGGCAGGGTGTCATGAGACAAAGGGAAGGTATTTGGACATGAAGGTTTGGATCGATCCGGTTCTCTGTACAGGGGCAGGGACCTGCGAACAGATCGCCCCTGAGGTATTTGTGGGTCGATCCGACGGTTTATGGGCTGTCAAGGAAGACGCGGCATTCTTCGGGAGTACCACAATCTTTGACGGTCTCGTCGGGGAGGGTCATGGTCCCGAAGGCGACGCCGGAGTCGCCCGTGTCCCAGAACATCTCGTCGATGACGTCATCGACGCTGCCGAGATGTGTCCTGCCGAGTGCGTCTCTCTGGAAGTTTGAAGAGTGGCCAAAGACAAGTTTGGAGCCTCGTTCATTGCCGGCGTTGTGCTCATCCCGGCGGCGGCCATCGCTTCTGTGTTCCTCATCGGGAATGCCCCACCCAAAGAACCGGTCGCCGCCGTAGTCGACTCAACCATTCCGGCCGTGGTGGTTGAGACAGAAGTAGTACCTCAGCAATCATTCCTCTCGGACCTTGACATTTGGACAGCCTGCGTGCCAGATGCCGCAGCCCTCATCGAGAAGGAGACGGCCGGCACCATCACACCGGTCGAAGACGCAGCCCTCGATGCACTCCGCGAAATTTGCGCGGTTGAAGGAATGCCGCTCGACGGACCCCCGGCTCCGCCGCCGATCTCCCGAACCGTCTATGTAAACGGGCCTGCTCCGGTAGCGGCCGCTGCGCCGGTTTTAGCAGTTGCAGCCACAGACGAACCTGCCACCGACACGACCAGCACCACGGCGGATACAACCACATCCACAGTCGTCGCAGCAGCTGATACCACCACGACGACTATCGCCGGACAACCGCCGGCCGGTTCGACCCAGTTTCTCGCTGCCCGCGCCGATGCCATGGCAGCCATCGATGCGGCGGTTGCGGCCAACGGTGAGGGCGACAAGATCGAGGAAGCCCGACGGCAACTTGCCGAGGCGGATTCGAAAGCTGCCCAAGGCGACTATTGGGGAGCGCTTGAGAAGGCCCAAGAAGCTGAGGAGAACGCCTCAGAAGCGATCAGCGAAAGGCAGGGTTAGCCAATGCGACACGCCTTGCTGATTGTCGTCGCCCTGATCGTGGCCGGACTGGGAGCCTTCCCGGTTATGAGCCTGCTGGCCGCAAAGCCCGATGCGGCCAAGGACGGATCGTTCGAACAGGTCACCGCCGGGACCCCAAGCGCGACCATCGTCGAGGCCATCGTCGAAGCTCCGCCCGAGACCACCCCGGTGGGGGACTTGACCGGTTCGGTTTCGAAAGTACTCGAACTTCGAGGCTCGGCGCAGGATGTGGGCGTCGACGAACTCGACAATACGCTCCCTGACGCTGTTGCGCGACTCCTCATCGACCGAGACGCCGTACTGGTCGTCGCCGAACCGGTGACCCCATGACGATGTTCCTAAAACGCCTCTTCCCATCTCGATGGGCCCACATTTTGGCCTGGACGACCGCCGCGCTCGCTTGGGCAACCAGCGTGCTCGCTTTTCAATCTCTGGCCCCCGATACGTCGAACGCCGACGCTCCGACTCCGACGACTACTCCGAGTACCGCACCGACGAGCGAGACCGCTGCGGTCCCGGCCATGCCTGACAAGGGGCTCACCATCCTCCGGTATTCGCCAGTGGCGCCTCCGCCACCGGAGGTCATTACCAGGACCGTCGTTCTTGCCAGTTCATCGACCGGCACCGCCAGCTCAGGCAGTGTTAGCTCGGGTGGATCCAAAACCAGTTCAGGTGGCACCTCGGGTGGCACCGGTGGGGGAGGTGGCGGCGTAAGCACACAGCCTCCCACTGCGCCTCCTCCCCCACCGCCACCAGCCGCAGCGCCCGCACCAGCACCGGCACCAGCACCGGTGACCACCGTCCCCCCGTCTGCCGGGTCGTGATCCAGTTCCAGTTCTGGGCGATGGGAACCGATGTCACCGTGGTGGCTCAGAACGGCGGTGCCATCGAATCGACCCGACATTGGTTCGAATCTGCCGAACAAATATGCAGCAGGTTCAGGCCAGACAGTGAACTCAGCCAGGTCAACAATCGGCAGTCCGAGCGGGTGCAACTGTCGCCGGTTCTCGGTGCCGTGATGCGAGAAGCGCAGGATGCCAGGCGTCGCACCGACGGTCTCATCGACGTCGGGATCGGTTCAGCCGTCAGAGCCTGGGGCTACGACCGGACGTTTATCGAGGTTGCCGATCTGAAACAAGCACCGGCCAGGCAGCAGGTCCCGGCCTGGTCTATCAGCGGGGATAGCCTCAACCGACCGGAGCCAATCATGTTCGATCTTGGCGGGATCGCCAAAGGTTGGTCTTGTGACGTCGCCGTCGAGCGTGGCATGGCGGCGATCGTGTCGGCGGGCGGAGACGTCCGATCGTCCCACCCGCAAGCCATTGTTCCCATCGACGACCCATGGGGGAACATCATTACCGAAATCCAGCTGGGCATCGGCGCGCTGGCCACCAGCTCAACAACCCGGCGGCGCTGGAAAGTCGGCACGAGCGAAGCGCACCATCTCATCGACCCGCGTACCGGATCACCGGCCGATTCACCGATCCTCAGCGCCACCGTCCTGGCCGAAACCGCCGCCCAGGCGGAAGCCGGGGCCAAAGCCGTCCTCCTACTTGGTGCCGAGGGATTGGCCTGGGCGGATCGCTGCTCCTGGCTATCGGGAGCCCTTGTCGTATGGAACGACGGATCGGTGTACGCAACCTCACAAATAAAGCAGGCAGCATGAATTTCGAATGGATGGCAATTCGCGGCTCGGGACTGGTGGCCTATGCCCTCCTCTCGGCTGCGACGATCTGGGGACTCATGGTCTCGACGAAAGTCATGGGACCGATGCGTGCCAAACAAGTCACGTTCTTCCATGAGTCTCTCTCCATCGGGGCGTTGCTGGCGACCGGCGTTCACATGTGGGCACTCAAGAACGACGAGTACATCAAGTTCGCCCTTCGAGATCTGTTTGTTCCCGGAGCGGCCACATGGCGGCCGAACGCCGTCGCGTTCGGAGTTATCGGGTTCTATTCGCTGGCAATCATCACAGTTAGCTTCTACATGAAGAAGCTCATCGGTCAGACCGTATGGCGGGCGATACATTTCGGTGCCTTCGGAACCTTCGTCGTCGCCATGTTGCATGGCATCATGGCAGGAACCGACAGCTCCAATCCGTTCGTCTTCGGACTGTACATCGCCACCGGGGCGATGGTGATCATGCTTCTCATCGTCCGTTTCGCACAGGCGAGCACTCCAGAACGCGCCCCGCGACCCCGTCCCACCCCTGCCGCCTCGGGCGCCACGGGCGCCACGGCCGAAGTCAAAGCCACCAGACCCCAACAGTCGGTTACGGAACGGATTCGGGCCGAACGGATTCGGGCCGAACGAGCTGAAACCTAGACACGGGCAGCAACGGACCCCAGGATCTAGGCGACCAGAGGAAGCCGAACTTCGATCCGGGCGCCGCCCAGCGACTGGCTGGACCCAATCGAAACCGATCCGCCAGCCCCCTCAGCGGTTGAGCGGACGATGTCGAGACCAAGTCCGGTTGACGATGACCCCGACGACCCTCTGCCGAGAACCGACGTTGACGAGAATCCCGGCCCACCATCCTCGAAGGTGAGGTAACTGTTCTGCCGATCTCTTCTGAGGGTAACGGCCAAAGGGGACGCACCAAACGAGTGAGCAAACACGTTGTCGAATAGAACATCAATCATCGCCTTGAGATCGTGTTCGGCCGATCGAACCATCGCTTCGCCTGCGCCTATCGAGACCGTCACGTCCCGCCCCTGTTCCCGGGCAAGGGGCGCCCAGAACGCCACTCTCTCGGTCAGCACCGCTGCGAAGTCACTCACCGAGTCGGGACTCACCGGACGGAGGGAGTGGCGAATCAGGAAGTCAACGGTCCGTTCGAGGATGTCCAGGTCCTCCCATACTCTCGTCATGGCCGGGGAGTCTTCTACGCCGTCCATGTCGAGACGCAGAGCCGTGATTGGCGTTCGAAGACGATGAGATAGATCCGCAGCAGCATCACGCTCTCGCTGGACCAGCCGGCTGATCCGTTCGGCCAGACGATTGAATTCGATGGCCGCTTCTTGAATCTCATGGGGTCCGGCAGGTTCGATTCTGACCGATAGGTCGCCTTCGCCGAGTAGGGCCGCCGAGTCGGCGAGAGCCTGAACCGGGCCAATAATCGACCGACCGAGGATTGCCGCCGCCACAACACCGAGCACCACGAGCGTTACGGCCACACCCGCCAGAACCTCCCAGGATTGCATGACGCCTTCACTCAGGGCGGCTTCGCTCACCACGACTCGCACGACAACCGTTTCGCCATCCTCCTGAATGACCGGGGTATAGATGATCTGATCACCACCGACCGCGGTACGAAACGCGGTACCGGTTATTGCCAGGGTCGGACTCTCCCCCGGCAATAGTTCGCCTCCCACCACCGACCCGTCGGGGAGAATCAGAGAGGTGGAGAGATTGCCGTCACTTATCGGGGCAATCGCTTTGGAAGCTTCAACCACTCCCCGATCGGGCGTCAGGGTGGCGATAACCCTGGCGATGTCCTGGGCCTGACGTTCACCGGCGGCCAGGGCTCGGTCCTGGGCGAGGTCGCGGACCAGAAAGGCAAGAGGAATAACAAACGAAAGAGCCACCATCAACGAAATGGCAACGGCCAGCAGAACCAGCCGGCGCCTCATTCTGCCGGATCCACCAGGCGGACCCCTACACCACGTTCGGTGTGAATGAACCGGGGCGCGGCGGCCGATTCACCGAGCTTCTTGCGGATCCATGAGAGGTGAACATCGATCGTCTTGTCCGGTCCCCCGTACGGCTGGCGCCAGACGGCCGCCAGCAACTCCCGTTTTCGAATGACCCGACCGGGACGTTCAGCCAGGTAGGCGAGCAGATCGAACTCTTTGGTCTTCAGGTCGAGCTTCTCCCCGGCCAGCGTGACCTCGCGTGAGTCAAGAT